>PMJN01000227.1 GCA_003157445.1 Micrococcales bacterium | reverse complement strand
GAAGCCCGTCACCTGACTCCCTCGCCTTTTCCAGCGGTGCTCGCAACTCTCGTCGAGTCGCGCTCCGTTCCGGCGAAAGGGATCCTCAACCGAAAAGAACGCACACCCGTCGCGGCCACTTAGAGACGCTCGACGGCGAGCAGGGAAGGCGTTAGTGCGGCCAGCGGGAGGAGTCCAACCGGGAGCATCGGCTGGATCGGTGATGCAGGTAGACGACCACAAGACCACCGTCTGTCGGTAGGCGAGCCGTGCGGACCATCGAGGGCTCGGTGCGCACACACTCGTTGCTGTAAGCGCCAGGCTGATCAGGTGGTGGTTGACCCTATGGTGTGTGGTAAAGAGCCACCATATTGAGGGTCTGGATGCTCATGCCCACGATGATGCAGCCATAGACCATGATCACGGTGCCGAGTTCCGGCACTTCGGCGAGGCGCGCGATACGGCGGAGAGTACGCGGGGTGGCCTTTCCCGATCCTTGAGGCCGCGATCGCTGCAGGAAAAGGCTCCCGATGATGAGGGCGAGGGGGAGTGCGGCAAAGGTCAGGTCAAGAGGTCTGGCTAAACGGACCCGCTCGCTGACGACCACGAGGGTCAGGGCTAACCAGAAGGTTGGGATTCCCAAGAGGAAACGTCGGGCCTTGTCTCTTTCATTCGAGCTAAAAGCGCTGCCTGGCAACTCGTCTGCATCACCTGACATGCCCAAAGGATGACCTGGCTCTGAGTTCGAGTGCAGCGGGGGGGAAGGGCCGACTGGCAAGGACCCTTCCCGAGTCCGTAGCGGGATCCCCATACGGAGCGAGACGGGGGTGTCCGTTTGGTGCTTGAGTGGGTCACTCTGGTCCGGACACGGTCTAGGGAAGAAGGGTAATTCGTCCCCATGACCGGAACGATGAAGGTGACACTCGGGCCTGGCGATATCCACGTCCAGGGTGGCTTTGAGGTGATGATGTATCTATGTCCAAAAGTGCCGCCCGAGGCCAGGAGACCCAACACACGGCTGCCTCAGGGTCGTCAGGTGCTGCGACCGATGTGCTCTCGATCCTGAAGGCGGCGGTTGACGGACCGTCGCTGATCCGGATCAGGTGTTGGGCCGGATCGGTCGCAGGTGAGCCTGATGCTGATGCAGTAGCCAAGGTGGAGTTCGTCCGCAGGCGGGCCCTGCGTCGGCTGCTGTGGCTCCCGTGGCTTGGTTTGGTCCGCGCCTATGTGTCGGGGGACACGCACATCGAGGGCGACATCTTCGACCTGACCTGCAGTGCGACATGACCGGGAGGTCGCCATGACATACGTGTACGCCACACGAAACCTCGCTCCAATCCGACGCCTCACGCTGCGGACCGTGGATTTGCTCCGCAGAGAGGACCACCTCCACACAGATGAGACGCGCTGGCTGCGTCAGGTCACTTGCCAATCGACCCGCGACACCGCAAACCTTGGACCCAAATGGACGCGCGCTGCCCGCGAATCGGGTGCAGCATGACTGTGTCGAGCCTCACCTTCGTGGGCGTGCACCACGTCGGGCTGCCGGTAACCGATATCGAGCGAAGCCGCACATGGTACGAGACGGTCCTCGGCTTCCGTTCCGTCCTTGACGAAGAGAGCGAGGACCGCATCGTCTCGGTCACGCTGGAGCACCCGTCAGGTGGCATCATTCTTTGCCTTTTCGCCGCGCCGCCGCAGGCCCAGGCCATGGCCGACTTCAATCCGGTCAGTCTGGCCGTCTCGAGCGCATCCGAGCTGAGCAGATGGGCGAACCACCTCAGCGGCCTCGGCATCGAGCATACGGAGCCACACAATGCCTACCTGGGATGGGCACTGGACGTCATCGACCCCGACGGCAAACGGATCCAGCTACACACGCATGAGCGCATCAGCGCCGACGTTAGCTAAAGCGCAACGTGCTGCCGCCGCCGCGCGACGCTGACCGGTGATCCCTTTTAGGCACAACGGGCGACACTAGTCTCAGACCCATTGTGCCGGCGGCGGCCCAGCCAACATACACATCATCGCCCGCCCGCGCGGCAGTACCAGAGCCACAGACCCACGAGGGTTCCGAATGGCTGTACGTCCTAGAGAGCCGGATACGGATCGTCCTTGGCGGCCAAGATCTCGTGCTCACGCCAGGTGCGGGCGCGTGTCTTGGGGGCGAGGCCTGCGGGGATGGGTGGCACGCCACCGTCTTCGCAAGCGGATCCTCGTCCGCGCACGGCCGCGACTCGCCAGGTGAGCCTGGCCCTCAGGCGATCGTCGCCTCTTGGCTTGCGGTCTGAGTTTGGTCGTGCCCCACCTCCGTTCGCTCGGGTGCGGCGGCTGTTCGGGTGATAAAATCGCATTATGCCGCGCCCCCCAGAACCTTGGTCGCGTCACCATTTTCTCGTGCTGCTCCTGAACCTCGGTGGCTCGTGTCTTTTTTCCCGGGACCACCGAATTGAGGTCGCTATGTCGCAGCAATCAAACAGCTCGTACGAGTCTCTCTCCGCGATCTTTATGCCGGTGGCCTCATGGGCACGTTCCTGAGCAGTGAACGGGCCCCCTGGGGAGTGCTCGACAGTTGGCTGAACCAAGGGCGCCCGCTCGGGGTATTCACTGTCCTAGCCGACCATGCCACTGACACGGGTTGGCTGGCCAAGGTCAAAGTGGACCACCACGGCGTTTGGGGGCTGGCCGTCGTGGACCGGGTGGCCGTGGAACCGGCAGACCGGCTCCACGAGGCCCTGGAGCAGAGCCAACGGCGACAGCAGGAGGGGCTGCGCGAGTCAACGCAGCCGATTCAGATCCGGTCTCTGGCTGACCCCGCCCCTCGAACGGTTTCCGCAAACCATGACCGCGACATACTCGCGCCCCGCGACTTCACCGACGACCAGCACGCCCAGATGAACCCAGTCTCCAGGTACGCCCAGGACCGCCACGGCCAAGGCCGCTGGGTTTGCTTGCACCGCTTCGGCGGCACCATCGGGACGTTATGGACTGACGACGCCCAAGCGCTGGGGTTCATCCCCGAGCCGGGAGCGTCCGTGGCGCTGTTGGTCAACTCCATAAGATCCGCCTGCGCGATGGGCACCCCAACCTCCTGGGTGTTCGATGACCACGCCGCCTGGTCTACCCAGGACCACTGGGCCGGCCCGGTAGAGCGGGGTGACCTAGCCACCCTCGGGTCTGAATGCACTGAAGTGCGATAGCCGTCCCTGTTCCGCTCCCACATGGCTTGCCGGATGAACTCAGGAACCACTCCGGGCGGGGGCCTACGCCAGTCCAGGCGCGAACACGGCCGACATCGGCCAGCAGCCTGGGCCGGATACTCGCGACCTAGGCTCCGACCAGACCGACCAGACCGACCAGACCTGCCGGGCTTCCCGCTCACCCAAGGGCACACGGCAGTTGAGGGTGACGCCGGTAGCGGTACATTGACGACGATGGAGATTCAAAGACAGGCAGATCAGGCTTCAGCCGACCAGTTCTTCGAGTCGGTGGCCAGGCTCGGTGCGTCACCGGTCCCCGGCGCCACTTACCGCGGCACCACGACGCCAGTGGCACTGATCTGCGCGGTCGGGCACCCGTGCACCGCCACGCCCAGCAGCCTGCAGCGGGGCCAAGAAATCTGCGAGACCTGCGCCGGCCCGGGCCTGGTCCCGGCGTAACCGCCCCCGCGCCAAGGTGGAGGACGCCGACGCCACGCTGGACCTGACCAACTGGCACTTCATCAACCCCGAAATCACTGTGCACCCGCACCGCGAGGCCGTTGGCGAGTGGATTTGGCTTGATGCGCAGACGGCCATCTCGCGGTGGCGTTGGCCTGGCCACCAGCGTGCTCAGCGACCTCGACGGTCCGATTGGTGCAGGTGCCCAGAGCCTGCTCATCGCCCAGCGCTAAGCCGAGGGCAACCGCAGATCCCCGGTTGCCGATCCTCCTAGGAAGGTGAGTCTGCTCGAAGTCTATGTTTGGCTCCCGACAAGCGAGATAATTGTGTTGTCGCAACAGGCGCTTCAGGTCGGTACGTGGGTCAGTCCGAAGTGGGGTTCTTATCGCGGTGAGTCGAACCGCATTTGATGTCAAAGAAATCCCCAGACGGACGTGGAGGGTAGATGAGATGAAGGCTTCACTCGACAAGAAACCCGCCCGACCTCTGACAGCCGCTGACCTGTGTGACCGTTGCTCAGCTCGTGCGGCGGTCGAGACTGTGATGATGCAGGGCGGTTCGCTGCTTTGGTGCGCCCACCACTTCGCATTCTTCGAGGACGCGCTGAACAACTTCGGCGCCACCATCCTGGTGGACGAGCGGCGCCGGTAGCGATGGCGACCGGTCACCGATCGTCTACCGGCGATCGTTGTGTCTGGCCGAGCGTCGTCGAAGTTGTCGGCCGGACTTCGCACGGCGTTGGCTCTATGGGGACATGTGTGCGGCCGTAGGCCGGGGACAGATCCGCGGGGTCCACATCGCCGATCTGGGCCCAGTTACCGGCACGTCCCCGCCGGTGCGGGGATGTGCCTTCCTCGATCGTTGCCGAACCCGTCACCGCGCCGCAGGAGTCAACGTGCAGTGCGCCCAGCGCCGCGAGCACGAACGACGTTGACGTCGACCAGCGGTGACGCACCATCGGCAAAGAGGAAGGCACCGGCGGCTCATCCCCGCTTAGTCGAACCCCCTCAGGCCCCCTGGAGAGCCGTCGCGAAACGGGTACACACCACCGACCCGTCGCTCCAACCCGAAACCTGTACCCCAGAACGAGAACCCCAGCTCTAATCCCTCCGGTCGCCCACATTCATGCCGGAAGACCCACTTTGAGCCTGAGCGTGAGCGCCGCGCACTCAACGGCTCGGCAGACACCGCCGCCAGAAACCGAGAAGCGAAGGACCCGCGAAGAGGACCCTCTGAATGAGGAAGACTGTCCAGGTCGTCTTCAACCACCACGCGGCGGTCATCCGCGTGGCCCGCCGCCAGCGGGGAGCTCCACAATGAAACACGAGCCGTGGGGTGCGTTGGGCTCATATCGTGCCCGGCCGCCGTTGGCCTCGGCCAGTCCACGCACAATTGAAAGTCCGAGGCCTGTCCCATCCTTGCCCTTCGTGCTTGGCGTGAGGGCCCGTGCGAACTTGTCGAACAGCTTGGGTTCGAACTCCGGCGGTACGCCCGCTCCATGATCGAGTACCCGGATCTCGATCATGTCACCGAGCTTGGTCGCATCGATTCGCACTGGTGCTTCGCCGTACTGCAGGGCGTTCCGCAGGTAGTTGTCGATGATGCGTCCGAGGTGTTGGGGATCGGCATGGACGACCAGATCCGGCGAACAGGAAACCGACACGTCCGCTGTGTCGTCGCTGGTCGTTTCGAGGCACTGGCTGATCGCTTCCCCCAACGCGATCAGCTCGGGCTGCGTGTCCAGCGCGCCGCTTTCGATTTTCGACACGGTGAGGAGGTCATCGATGAGCGCGGACATGCTACGCGATTTGCGGTCGATGATGGCCATGTACCTTTGCCGGTCTTTCTCGGTGAGCGTTGCCCACTTCTCACTGAGGATCGTCGAAAAGCCAATGATTGACACCAGGGGGGAGCGTAGGTCGTGCGCCGCGACGGCGATCAGCCCCCTTATCTGCTCATTGACCACTTCCAACTCCACGTTGACCACCTGCAGTTCGGCGTTGGCCTCCTGGACGCGGATCTTTTCGACTTCGAGGTCGTCGTTGGCTTTTCGCAGCTCCGCCAACCGGTCGGTCAACGCAGCGTTGAGTCGGTCCACCTGCTGCTGCTGTGCCTTCTGCTGGCTGAGGTCTGTCACAGTGACGCAGCGAAGTACCCCCTCGGGCTCCCCCGTGTCACTGACGCCCACAAGCACTGGCACGCTGACACCGTCCGCCCGACGCAGCGAGTGCTCACGGTGCTCACCTGAGGCCGCGGTCGCGAGCCGCCGGATGAAGAGGGCGCGTTCCGCTTCGTCGAACCAGTCTGAGAACAGCCCGCCGAACAACTGCTCCAGCGACACACCGAGCATCACCGCTAACCTTTGGTTGGCGTACACGACCAGGCCGTCGGCGTCGACCAGGGCGGCGCCCTCGGACATCCTCTCGACCAAACGCCTGTAAGGGCGGTCCTCGGTCTCCAGTATGTAGATCTTCTGCTCGCCGTGCTCGACGTTCATAACGATCGCGTCGACCTCGCCGGCCCGCAGGGCGCGTAGTGACTCCTCGGCGATGGCGAGTCGTTCCGATAGTGCCGCCACCTGCTCTGGGCTGGATTCGCCAGCCGTCATGACTTAGCCGTCCTTCGATGTGGCAGCCCTAGGGCGGCGAGCACCCGCGCCTCGTCGGTGAAGTCGCCGATCAACACTCGTACCGGAAGTGGCAGCTCCTTGATCAGAGTTGGCACAGCCAGGACCCCCCGGGAGGCGACCATCTCGGGCTGCTGGTAGATGTCGACGATTTCCAGGTCGTAGCCGGAGGGAAAGTGCTGGTCGCACAGGTCGCGCAACCGGCGCACAGCTCGGGATGACGCAGGGGAGGCGCCGCTGACGAACAGCGTCAGTTGTAGCCGCCCGGGATTGGGCGGCTCCTCGTCCCGAGCCTGTACCCCGGCGGGACTGCTCACTGTGCGTCCTTGGGTTTGTCGGTGCGCTGACGCGCCTGCTCCAGTCGGGCCGCTCGCAGGGCCTCTGCACGTTTCTTGCTCGCCGTGATTCGTTGCGCGGTCAGGCTCTCCGCGGCCTCGAACTCAGCCCACGTCGAGGCCACGCGCTTCTCTACGGCCTTCTTTCGTAGGTCCATCGCCTCAGTGAGCTGGCTGGACTCCTGCTCCGCCCCCAACCCGAGGTCCGCCTCGGCGGCCTCGGCGGCGGCGCGGGCCGAGCCGGTCAACACTCCGTCCGGTCCCATGTACACCGGGACAAGGCTCACCCCCTCGCTGCTGAGTAGGAACTCGCGGATCTGGTTCGAGTGCGCCATGCCGCGGCTCTTGAGCACGTACAGGCCGCGGTTGCGTTCCCCGCTGTTCTGCATCGTGATGGCCAGCAGCCAGGTGTCGACCAGCGAAGAGATGCTCAACTCGGTGTGCTCCAGGTCGTTGCCGCCCTCGGTCAGCGAGGTCATCACCGCGGTGATCCCAGCCGACTTGAGGTAGTAGATCTGACGCGTGAGCATGGCCGAGACGTCGCCCTTGCTTGTGCCCCGGGACAGGCTGCTCACCGGGTCGATCACCACCAGGGTTGGGGCGATCCGGTCGACTAGTCGCCGCATGTTGGCCAGGTGGTCCTCAAGGCCCAAAGTGGTCGGTCGCTGACATTGGAAATGCAGCAGCCCTCGATCTACCCAACCAGCCAGGTCCAGGCTTACCGAGGCCATGTTGCGCAGGATCTCCGACTGGGACTCTTCGAAGCTGAAGAAGAGCACCCTCTCCCCCCGCTGGCAGGCGGCACTGGCGAAACTCGCCCCGATCGTCGTTTTGCCGGTGCCAGAGGTCCCACTGACCAAGACACTGCTACCCCGGAACACTCCCAGGCCACCGAGCATCTCATCCAGACCGGTGATCCCGGTAGAGAGCCGGTCGTTGCTGACCTGCTGATACAGGCCAAGCGAGGTGATCGGCAACACCTCGAGCCCGGCGGGACCGATCAGGAACGGGTACTCGTTCCTGCCGTGCGTTGAGCCGCGGTACTTCAAAATCCGCAGCCGCCTGGTGGCAACCTCGTCGACCACCCGGTGGTCCAGGAGCACCACGCAGTCGGACAGAAACTCCTCCATACCGTGCCGGATGAGGGTGTCTTCGGCACGCTCCCCGGTAATCACGGCGGTCAGCCCCCGATCCTCGAGCCAGGAGAACAACCGCAGCAACTCGGACCGGACCACCTCCGGCCTGCTGCCGAACGCAGCGAACAACGACTCCAGGGAGTCGATGGCGACCCGTTTCGCACCGATCTTGTCCACAGCAAAAGCCATCCGGACCATCAGCGCCTCGAGGTCGAACTCGCCGGTCGCAACGGCCTGGCCAGCCATGGACTGCGCGTCGACAAGCAACCGGCCCTCTTGTTCCAGCGCGTCCAGGTCGATACCGAGCCCGCGCACGTCGGAGGCTAGCTTGTCTCGGGTCCCTTCGAAACTCAAGAAGACACCCGGCTCAGCGCAACCCGTGGCGCCGTGCACCAGGAACTGCAGCGCGAACAGGCTCTTGCCAGCACCCGGCGGGCCACTCACTAGCGTAGGCCGCCCAGTCGGCAACCCACCCTTGGAGACCTCGTCGAAGCCGGTGATCCCGGTCGGACTCTTTGGCAACTCCAAACCGGACCGACCGGCGGGGTCATGGACGTTGTTGCTGGTCACCATTTGCTCGCTCCCCCGGAGGAAACCTCTACCAACTCCTCACTATGGGGCTGTTGGTGGCTAAGGAACAGCCCAAGGCCATAAAGACCGAAGGGCCCGGCTGGCTGGGAAGCACCGGGGACCAGGGGCCGGCGCTGCCATCGCCGGCGTGCCTGCAGAACGGAACGAACCCGCATAGGCCAGATCCGTGGACGGGCGAGCGTTCCGGAACTGCGTCGAGGCTCACGGATGTGCACGGACAACCGCAGCCTTGCGCTAGCCGACGACTCTGCGGGTCTCGCCAACCGCACGCCCGGCCAACCGCACGCCCGGCCAACCGCACGCCCGGCCAACGTGCCTCGCCCCCAGACCCTGTACAGAGGCACCTGCGACCAAAAGTCGATCCCTCTGCCGCGTTGGGCGTGCTTGTTCGGTGGAAGATCGTTGGCCGTCGAGGATCGGTGAACGGTAACCGATCGGCTATCGGCGCCGCTCGTCCACCAGGATGGTGGCGTCGAAGGCGTTCAGCGCGTCCTCGACGAATGCGAAGTGGTGGGCGTACAGAGCAGTGAACCGCCTTCCATCATCACGGTCTCGACCACCGCACGAGCCGGGCAACGGTCACAAAGGTCAGCGGCTGTCAGGGGCCGGGCAGGTTTCTTGTCGAGCGAAGCCTTCATTTCAACGACCCCTCCGCCTCCGTCGGGAGGTTCTTTGACATCAACTGCGGTTCGGCTCACCGAGATATGGGCCCATCATCAGATCGGCCACCGCGCCGATCTCTGCTGCGAACAACATGATCAACTCGCTTGTCGGGAACCAAACAAAGACTTTGGAACTCACCTTCGTAGGCGGATCCCTTGCGGGACGCCGACGCCGGGTACCGGCCCACCTATCGTTGTGCCTCAGTGGTCGTGCGGCTTACGGCACAGTCTGCGCAATGGCGCGGACGCGATTGAGCGTGCGACTGACCAAGAGTGCACCGGCGGGCCGCTTTGTCTTTGCCGACAGCGAGCGAGGCGTCGTTGTGGGGTCAGTCCTGAGGTGGCAGGTCAACTGCCCGGGCCCATAGTTGCCATCGCCCGTCGCTGCGATGCTGCCAAGCGTCAGCCTTCATGGCCTCGTCGAAGCCAAGGTCCTCAATCCGAGTGACCAACTGTGCCAACCAGCCCAAAGCGCCAAACTCGCGCCCCGGATCGATGTCGGGATTGACTGCGCACCCGTAGTATATTTCGCCGTCGTCGACCCCTGCGACGATGAAAGCGTCGAGATCGGACATGTTCTCGAAGTACCCGCGGGCGTCATCCTCGAAAATCAAGTCTTCAATCTGCATGTGCCACCAGCTCGTCAGTAGCCATCGCCGACACGGTAGTGGCACTTGAGGGTGGTCGCCTGACCTGACACGCCCATGCTCGCCCCTGCAGCTCTGGCTCGCCGGGTGAGTGACCTTCCCCCACCCACCGACATCACGACTGTCCCTCTGGTGCTCAACCGAGAGTCTCGGACGGTCCTGCACTACTGATCTGCGGCTTCGTCCACTCAGATCGAAGACCTCATCTCCAGTGCGGTCGCGCTTTCCGGCCTGGCCCAGGGGAAGCAACAAGGCCGACCTCTCCTGTGGAACTTCCCCAAGATGCAAGCCGCACGGAACCGCGCTGAGCGGCTCGAACCCGATCCGATCCTGGCCACGCACCGGGTTGTGATGGATTCGTATGGACCGACCTCGCCGGGCGCTAGCGCGCGAGCAGAAGGTGCGGATCGGTAGCAGCCAGCTCGGGCCGCACGAAGACGACTTCGTCCCTGCACACCTTGACCGGGTGCCGCTCGGCTATGCCCCGGTCGAGGGCCAATGCCTAGTTTTGCTCGGTCACGTCGTGGGCGATCGCGGATAGGCCGACGACCTCACCGTCAGTGCCGAGGATCGGTGCGACGCTGAGCATGACCGGGAACACCGTTCCGTCCCTTCGGGTACCCATGGTCTTGAGGTGCTCGACGTACTGCCCTGCTCTGATTTTGGCCAGGGCCGCGATGGCCTCGCTGGTTCGATCTTCGGGAAGCACGAGGCTGACGGACTTGCCGATCATCTCCTGTCTGGAGTAGCCGAATATCCTCTCGGCGGTCGGGTTCCAGCTGGTGATGATGCCCTCGAGGGTGCCGCCGACAATGGCTTCCCCGCTGAACTCGACCATAGCCGCCAGGCGCTGGGCAACCTCGAACGTCTGCCCGACTGGCGATCGGCAACTGGAACACAACCACGATCGGCGCCAGAGATGTCCAGATATAGCCCGCGACGCACAATCCAGCAGGGCATTACGATAAGGCAATGCCGATGCCCAAGCGCACAAGCGTCGATGACTTCTTCGCGCAACTGAACGACGTTCAGCGGCCTCACCTTGAGGCGCTCAGGGCCCTGAGCCTCGACGCCGATCCGGAGGCACGGGAGGAACTGAAGTGGAACCTGCCGGTGTACGTCCGCGGCGGGAAGACGAACCTGTGGATGCTTCAGAACTTCAAGAACCACTGCTCGCTGCGGTTCTCGCCGCCATTCTTCGCCACCCAGAAGTCCGCGGTCGAGGCCGCCGGCTACGAGGCCGGTGAGGGCTTCATCAAGCTCCTCTACGATCGTGAGCTGCCAACCGAACTCCTGAAGGCGCTGATGCAGGCACGGGTCGATGATTACGAAACGACTGGCGCTGATTAGGACGATCACCGAACTCGGCTACTTCCCGTGACGGTCGCGATCGTTGAGGACGACCACCTGGTCGAGGTCACGGCGTGCCGTTGACAAGCAGATTGGCCGCAACCGTCGTCGGCTCGGCCGAGCGAAGCATCCGATCTGGCGGAGTGCCTCGACCCGACTTGAAGTCGAGATGGTCGTCTCGCCCAGCATCGCGACGACGCGCAGTTACGAGCGGATAGATGGAAATCGGACCGGTACGAAACCGTACACCGCGGTGAAATGACTAAGAAGGATGCCGAGCGACGACTCAACTACCTGCGCAGGATGCGGATTCGACTGCTCAGAGACTGCGCCCTTCAGCAAGTTGCTTGGAAGGTCCCCGACCAGCTCGGGTGGTCCAACACCCATGACGCCGAGTACGTCGCTCTGACTCAGTTCCAGGCTGACGCATTCATCACACTCGCTGGGCAACTTGCCCATGCCTTGAAGGACCTAGTGAAGATCGCACCAATCGAGGCGCTGTCCTGATCGAAAAGCACACCTTACGAGATCAACGTCGGCAGGATTCGCAAACGTACACATCTGCCGCTGATTCGGCAGCAAGATGAGGTGAAGGTGGGTATATCAAGGGGTGTTCCGATCCGGTCGGGCCACGGTGCTGGGCGGCCCTCGCCTAGGCGTTGACGGCATCCTTCCGGGCGTGAAGTAGTGCCACAGTGCCGGGGTCAGGCACCATGGCCCATGCACGCAGTCACTCGCCGGAGGACACATGGCCACCCGCCCTCGACTCACCCCCACGACCCCAGCCTCGGCAGCCACACCCGGCGCGCGAGAGCGAACCAGCGTCGACGCGAGAATGTGACGATCGTTTGGCTGTCTTTTGGTTGTTTGGTGTTTGCTGTCGGACGGCTGGTGGCGTGAATCTGTTGTGGAGGTCGCCGACCTGGTCTCGCAGCGAGAAACTGCTGGGCACGCTGGTCCTGCCGGGAGGCCTGCTGTGGGCATTCTCGCTCGCACCCGGCCAGGTCGCAGCGCCCGGCGGAATGTCGTTGACGGGGTGGTCGGTCTGGGGCGCGGTCGCCCTGCTGTTGCCGCTGGCGAGCGCCGCGGTCTTGGTTTCCCGGCGGCGGCGGTTCCATGGCATTCCGCTCGACGAGGGAGCGTGACTTAGCCCGAAGCAGATGCCGTAGCCTTCACCGTCAAGTCCTCTTCGGTATTGGCCAGCGTGGTGAATGCGCCAATCATCGGGCCACGCGTGGCTTGCTGTGCCGCTGCGAACTACGGCTGATTACCCGCCCTTACCTCATCTTGCCGGCATACTCATCTGCCGCTGAGTATGCGTTCTTGTCCGGTGATGGATCCGGCTGCGGGACGACCAGCGTTGCGTTGAACGGCACTGTCAAGTGCTCCGCAGACCGTCCGCCTTGTGGGGCGGTGGACGGTCGACGAAGACGACCCGATCTAGCCGAATTGAGGGCGACATGCCACTGCCAGAGATGCCGTTGACACAATCTTGGTGAGGCGGGCGGGCGGCGTGTTTCATGGTGCCAGTGGCGTTGGGCTGATGATGGTGATGCCGTCGCCGGGCTGTTGATCGAGAGCGGCGAGTTTTGCGGGTGCCTCGCAGAGATCTATTCGGTGTTGGACGAGACGTTGCGGGCTGAGTGTGCCCGCCGTGATCTCGGCCAGCATTGTCGGGTAGTCGTGGGCTGCCATCCCGTGGCTACCCACGATTTCAAGCTCCGCGGCGATGATGGTGGACATGGGCACAGACGGCGCGTTGTCGGCGCCCAGCATCAGTCCGACCTGGACGTGGCGACCTCGCTTGCGCAGGCTGCGAATCGAGTTCTGACATGTTTCGATGCTGCCGAGTGCGTCGATGGATACCTGAGCACCGCCGCCCGTGAGGTCACGTACGGCATTCACGACGTGGGCGTGCCCGGGGTCGAGCGTGGCGGTTGCGCCCAGGGTCCGGGCCAGTTCCAGCGCAGTCGGTGAGATGTCGACGGCGATGATCTGTGCGCCGCGGGCTGCGGCGATCATCACGGCGGACAGTCCGACGCCGCCGCAGCCGTGAACGACCACCCAGTCGCCGCTTTGGACCCGGCCATGGTGGACCACAGCTCGGTAGGCTGTGGCGAACCGGCAGCCGAGACTGGCCGCGGTCTCGAAGGCCATGTCGTCCGGCACCCGAACGAGGTTGACCTGCGCATGATCGATGGCCACAAGTTCCGCGAACGATCCCCAGTGGGTGAACCCGGGTTGGAACTGTCTGTCACACACCTGGTGTTCGCCCCGCCTGCAGGTCTCGCACTGGCCGCACGCGCAGACGAACGGAGCCGTGACCCGGTCACCGAGNNATATCCGGGTCGTGCCCCATCCACCCGTGCCAGTCACTTCGGCACAGACCAGTGGCTGCCACTTCAATGACAACGCCGGTTTCCGGGCAAGCGGGGTCATCTACGGTGACTACTTCGGGCAGTTGTTGGAAAGCCTCGTAAAGCACTGCACGCATTGCAGATCTCCTCGTCAGATGGTGCCGTGGCGTCACGGACGTTCCAATGATGGGCAACATCCTCGGCCGATGATGACGAAACCCGCCGGGTCATCACTGTGAACTCCGAGTATGTGGTGGCCAGGGGCGGGGTCGAACCGCCGAGCCTTCGATTCTGAGGAGAAAGTCAAGCCTTCGTGTTCGTAGCCCGATCCCGATAGAGACGGCGCAGGGGCGTGCAAGATGCGCCGCCCAGGCCTACGCCTACGCCTACGCTCGAGCTCAGTTCGCGGTAATGGTCAAAAACCGCAGGTGCGACGCGGCTGCGATCTCTCCACCTATTGTTTTCGACAGGCCGTTGAACTGTCGGGGCCGTCTGCAGTTGTCCCCAGGGTGTGCGTCGTTGGCACGGCGTGGGGTGACGACGCTCGTGACCAGATGGAGATGTCCGAAGCCGGTCGGATAGTCGGCTTCAACCTCACCCATCTGAGCCTGCTCACGATGCCAAATCTGAATGACATCGAGGGGCACCTCATGGGCCCAGGACGTCGTGTGGGTCAACGGCGGTTCAGTGGCCAACCTCCTGGCCGTATGGCGCGTGCACGGTCTGGATGAGATCGTGCGACGCGTCTGGGCGGCTGGAGTCGTCCTGGCTGGCGTCTCGGCCGGCTCGATCTGTTGGTTCGAGGGCGGTACTACCGACTCCTTCGGCCCGGGACTGCAGGCCGTTACCAACGGTATGGGATTCCTGCCCTATGCCAGCTTTCCCTTTGGTTCCCTTGTGTCCCTTCTTGTTCCCTAGAGGCCTCGGTCGCGATTGCTGGGGAGTGGGACGCCGCGCGCAGGGTGCGGCATTCCCGCAGGTCAGCGATCTGTGGCACTGGTCGGGGTGACAGGATTTGAACCGGCGGCCTCCTCGTTTCGAATCACGGGTGAGGTTGTCGCTAACGGGCGTTGATTATGTGAGAGGAGCGTTGGGGCACTCTGCGGGTCCGCCGAAGAGTGGCTCTGCTGCTGTACCCGGCTGGTCTGAGTCCTGTGGCTCGGAAC
>PMJN01000262.1 GCA_003157445.1 Micrococcales bacterium | reverse complement strand
AGCTGGAACGCCTCCTCGTACTTCCCGGCGCGGATCAGGGACACGTAGCCGTGTGCCTTGATGCCCGCGGGGCAGGTGTCGATGCACGGTGAGGTGCCGGAGCGCTGGATGACCGCCTTCTTGGGCACCGCTTGAGGGAAGGCGATGTACGCGGCACGGCGCGCGACCAGGTCATAGTTGAACTGGTCGGGGACCGCGACGGTGCAGGCGGTCTCGCACATGCTGCAGCCGGTGCAGGCTGCCCAGTCGACGAACGTGGGGTTCTCCCGCACCTTCGCGTGGAACATGCCGCCGGCGTCCCGTTCGATCCCCAGGACCTCGCTGTAGTTCTTGGTGGTGATGTTGGGGTGGTTGATGGTCGAGGACATTTTCGGGCCAGAGATACAGCTGGCACAGTCAAGGGTCGGGAAGACCTTGCTGAGCAGGATCATCCGTCCGCCAACGCTGGCCTCCTTCTCGACCAGCAGGACCTTGTGGCCCATGTCGGCCAGCTTGATCGACGACTCCATCCCGCCGATGCCGCTGCCGATCACCAGGACGTCATAGTCCGTCTTTGGTTCCAGTTCGTTGTCCATCTGTGGCTCCAAGTTCGTAGTCCATCAATGCCGCCCCGCAAACCCTGGCGAGGTCCCCGATCAAGGCGAGGTCCTCGCCCGAGAAGTCCCTAGATGAAGAGGTTGACGTTCGCCTCGTCGGCATCGCCCAGGTAGCTCGCGACCCCGGCGTACTCGAGGCCGTCGATGAGCTCCTCGGGCTTGAGCCCCATGATGTCCATCGACATGGCGCAGGCGATCATCTTCACGCCCTGCTCCCGCGCTGAGGCGATGAGGTCATCAAGTGGCATGACCTTCTCCTGGCGCATCATTCGCTGCATGAGTTTGGGACCTGCCCCGGCGAAGTTCATGTGCGAGAGCCTCAGTCGCTCCGGACCCCGGGGCATCATCATGGAGAAAACCTTCTGCAACGGGCTCTTGCCGCTCGTCGCCACCTTCTCCGGGCGTCGCAGGGCGTTCAGGCCCCAGAACGTGAAGAACATGGTGACCTCGTCGTCCATGGCNNAACACGATGATCGTCTTTCGAGTCTTGACTTCGGTGTTGTCGCTCACAGCCTCGACTAGCTGGTTTTCAGTCATAGCCTTCGGACGTCCTTCTCTCGGTTCTGGTTGATCACGAAGCCACAGCCGCGGCAGGCGCAGCAGTGGAGATGGGGCCGAGCTTTGTCAGCGTCGCCGAGAACTCCCGCATGTAGCCCACGAAAGGCTCAGCACACACCGAACACAGCGCAGCCATCTTCAGTCGCTGGGGCTCAATCCCTTTGGCCTTCATCAGCTCCTGAGCCTGCGCGATGATCGAGCCGGTTCGCTTTCCGCAGTCGTCGAGCAGGGCACACTCGTCGCCGTCGGAGCCGATGAACACCCCGTCGAGTCCTTGCTCGAACGCGTGCAGGATCCATCCGGGTTTGAGCCCGCTGCTGCACGGGACGCTCATCGTCGAGACCTGGGCCGGGTAGTGCATGTGCCTGCTCCCAGCCAGGTCAATGCCGGGATCTGAGATGTTGTTCGTCGAGAAGACGAGGATTCTCGGCTTGAACCCGGTCTCGACAATGGTCGTCACCGCCAGCTCACTTGGTCTTGCGCAGGAAGAGCTGCAGGTAACCTGCGTCGTCGAGCGAGCCCATGAAGTCGTGACCCATCTTCTTGCACCAGGCCGGCAGGTCCTTCAGCGTCCCGGTGTCGGAGGCGAGCACCTCCATGACCCCACCGACCGGAATCTGGCCGATGGCCTTCTTGGCCGCCAAGATCGGTCCGGGGCACGAGGTGGCGCGGGCGTCAACGACCAGATCGGACTTCAGCTCCCTGAGCTCCTCGACTGCAACGGTCATGGTGATACCTCCTTGAAAGGGCGCGTGATGGCGCGCCGTGGTGTCGTTTTCTGTGTCTGGAGCAATGCTCGGCGTCCCCGCCGACGGCAGTTGTGGCGCATCGATCGATCCACGCCGAACATGCACTGCACCTGTCGCAAGGTGAAGCCAAAGTGTTCGATTGCCTGCATGTGATGCACGCTATGCATGCGCGGGTAAGGAACGTAGGGCCTAAGGTCCCTACTCCCATGTGACGCCGCTCACTGCCTCGTGACCTTTCGAAGCGTGAGGTATCAATCCCTGTTCGACCAGGGGCCGAAGCGACGTATGGCCAGCGCAGCGACCAGGCAGATGCCCCGCCCGATCTAGGCCTCAGCCCGGCGGAGCCAGTTGGGGGGATTGGCGTCAGAGGCCGCGGTCATATGCCACAGGACAGCCAGGCAATGAGCTTCGGCGCCCAAGTCAGCCGCGTGGTCAAACGTGCGTGCCGACCAGAACGTTCTACGCGAGCAGGAGCGTACGCGAAAGCGCCGCGGCGACCTTTGGCAGCGCGGTCAGCACGCGGCCGCGTTGGGTGGCATCCAGATGGTACAGCTCGTCGGAGTCATTGCCCGGTGGCGCGACGCCACCTGCAAGGACCATGCCCACCAGTGACGTCCCAGACCGGATGTAGGCGCGTGCGCACTGGAAACCAAGTTGCCCTGTGAGGAACTGCGGTTCGAAGTCCGGTTCGTCTGCCAGCATCTTCCACTCGACAACGCAGTCAGCGAGGCTGGCAGGGTCATCCGCCCTGGCAGCGAACCAGCGCGACGGATTGGCGACGTCAGTCAGTGGCCGGCCATGCATGTCAGTGGCGACCATCATTACGCCTAACAGGTCCGCGGCAATTTCGACGACTGCTGCAGCCGAGGCAGGTAAGGCAGGAGGTGTGCCATTCAACATGGCGGCGCCCGGACTTGCCACCAGAAGGCGTTCGATCTCCTCTGGTCGGAACCTCCATTGGCGGCCGATCTTGATCGCGGGCAGCCGGCCATCTTCGGCCATCCGGTAAACCGTCGATCGGTCCACGCCGAACATGGTCTGCACCTGCCGCGCTGTGAGCAGCGACTGCCCGTTAGTCTGCATAGTCATGCATCATATGCATGTCTCGGTGAAAGTCGCAGGGTTCAAGGTCCTACTCCCGGTGGAGCGTGCGGGACGGCTTCGTAAACCCGGGGCTGGATGAGGTCAAGATCTTGGATGTGTCGGAGTTGTCACAACAAACAGACCACTAAACCCCAGGGGGTATAGTGGTCTGTTTGTTGTGACAACCATTGAGGAGGAACGCCCTATGTGTCGACAGGTGACATGCCGCAGGTGTGGCAACGCGACGTGGTCTGGCTGCGGCCAGCACGTCGACCAGGTGATGGCCGGCGTGCCGAAGTCCAAGCGCTGCCAGTGCCCCCCAAAGCCCTCCTTCGTGGAGCGGATC
>PMJN01000304.1 GCA_003157445.1 Micrococcales bacterium | reverse complement strand
GCCAGCAGCGGTCGGCCCGGGGGGAGCAGTTCGCTGGTCACGAGGTAGGTCGTTCCCCAGGAGAGTGGAGCTAGGGCAGTTATGGCTACCGAACGCACATTGTTGCTAAGCACTTAACTAGTATAGCTCAGCGCTTAGCAAACTGGTACCCTAGCTCTCATGGCTACCGGTGTCGATCAGATCCTCGCCCAGTGGACGCGAGTACGCCCAGACCTCGACGTCTCGCCGATGGCGGTGATCGGCCGTCTAGCCCGCGTGGCAGCCGTGATCGATGTCCGCCTGGCCNNGCACGTTCGCGACATTCGGACTCGACGCGGCCTCCTTCGATGTGCTAGCCACCCTCCTTCGCTCGGGTGACCCCTACTCGCTGGCACCCAAAGACCTCGCTGATGCAGCGATGGTCACCTCCAGCGCGATCGCGCAACGAGTAAACAAACTGGCCGCCGCCGGCCTCGTAACACGCCACAAAAGCAACGCCGACGGCCGCGGAACCTTGGTCACCCTCACCCCGAAAGGCAAGAACCTGGTGGAGATGACACTGCCCCACCATCTCAAGACCGAGCACAACGTCCTGCAGTCGCTCACCAAACGCGAACGCGCGACGCTGGCCGATCTGCTGCAACGCCTCTACGACGACAACGTTGACAAGGTGACCGCGGTCCCCGAANNAGCCCCGCAGGTAGCACAGTTCCCACACTGGGCCGACGCAGTGGCGATCGCACCTCCTCGGCGGCTGCCGAGAGTACGCAGTCCCGAATCTGGATCCTGAATCGGGAAGGGAAGCCTGACCTCGTTGACGCTAGCCGTGCTGCGTTTCTTCCTCGGCTATCTCGGTGATCGAGTGATCCGAGCGTGCGTCGCAGCATTCGAACCCACCAGTTCGACGCACTCGTAATGGTCCAGTCGGCCTGCGAGGTTATCGAAGAGCGGCTCGCCGTCGCCGAGCATGATCGGCACGACCACGATATGCATCTCATCCATCAGGTCGGCGCGCAGGAACTGCTGAATCGTCGCCGCGCCGCCGCCCAGCAGGACGTCCTGGCCGTTGGCTTCATTGAACGTCATTCTCAGGACCGCATCGGCAGTGTCGTTGATGAAGTGGAAAGTCGTTCCACCCTCCCTAGTGAGCGACTCTCGCCGATGGTGGGTCAGTACGAAGACGTCGTTGTGAAACGGTGAGTTCTGACCCCACTATCCAGTCCACGACTCGTCCTGCCACGGGCGCGGATCGGGCTGAACATGTTGCGCCCGATGATCGTCGCCCCGATTCCGACATCGCCCCTAGCGACGAAGTCATCGTCGGCGCCCTCGTGTCCGCCTTCGAGCCCCCGCTTCGCACGCGCCGAGCGTGTTGCGAACATCCATTCGTGCAGGCGGGAACCACCGTCGCCAAGCTGGTTAGGAATGCGACATGAGTATCGTCACGGGCTTGGTCGGTATGGGCACGACAGTGGGCGCAGCTCTGACTGGCCAACTCGTCATCGCCTTGACGGTCGTGGCCGTCGTGGTAATGGTGCTGGTGTTTGCCGTCCTGTTGGCGGATGACGCCCGCCCTGCGGCACCCCTCACCAACTCATCCGGGCGTGAAGGTCGGGCCGTGGCTTCCATCGGCGGTGAGTCTTTGTCCACAGGCAACGCGGCGACGCCCACGCCGACCGTCATGGCGATAGTCGCCCCGAGCGCGTCAGTTCGCACATCGGCTATCTACTGACGCCGTTGCACACCCTGGCCTAAGCTCACCGCTCCGATCCTGGTGTCGGACGCCTAGCGACTAGCAACCGAGACCAACTGAGCACCGCGGGCCGTCTTCGTGCGTGAGAGCCACTGAGCCCCCGATGACGAAACGCCAGTGGAGCAGATGGCCGCCGACACCGCCGCCTTTGGATGTCCCGTAGCCGGATCCCCAAACGAAGATCCGGTCAGTATCAGCGGAGCTGAGGACTGCGGCGAACACGCGCCAATAGACCCCGCGGCGCACACGCGCTGTACGCGGAGCCAGCTGAGGGTGTTTTTGTGGACGGTCGTCCGAAAGCTGATGTTCGCCGGGGCTGAGGTTTCGGTCGTGAACGTGAACATACGGCGTTGGTGGGCTCGTGGTCGCAGATGCACTATCCGTCGGTGGCGAGCCTGGCGAAGGCACGCACAGCTGCGGCCGTTCCGGGGCCGGTCATGGGCTTGCCGTGGCCACCGGCCAGCACTGTGGGTTCGAGCCGGGCCAGCCTTTCGACTGACTCCCGAGCCGCCCGCCTGCTCCAGGTCGTGTACCACGGCGGCCCCGAGAGGCCCGGTCGCCCCAGGAACAGACCTGACCAGGAGTTGAGTCTCAGGGTCACGAGGGCGTCGCCGGTGATCAGGGCGCGGTCACCGGGCCGGAAGTATGAGACGTGGCCCGGAGTGTGGCCTGGGGTGGGAATGCACTCCCAGCCAGGCAAGCCGGGGACCCCGGCTTCCGGTTCGAACGTGCGGGCGACCTCACTGAGGCTCGATTGAGCAAATACCGCCTCGCGACGCCGCTTACCCATGGCACGCAATAACGGCAGCACGACCCACCGATCGAGCGGCCCAGCGGTCGCCACCATCGCTGCGAAGTCGCCGGTGGCGATCGGCAGCTCTGCCGGGTGCACGTAGACCGCGCAGTCCCAGGCGAGCGCCAAGGGCAAGGCCGAGCCAGCGTGGTCAGGATGGCAATGGGTCAGCAGGATCGCGGCCGGACGCGAGTCGCCGCCAAATAGAGACCCGGCGGCCCGCTCGATCCGCGACGCATCATTCGCCCAGCCGGCATCGATCAGTACCCACGACGGCCCGGATCGGACGAAGTAGACAACAGTCTGCGTGCGTCCCCACGGCCCCAGGCAGAACACGTCCGGCGCAATCTCCCGCGCGATGTCGGCCGCACCCTGCCCAGTCTGGCGGGTCATGACGACCGTCCGACAATCCGTCCGGCGATCCGCGGTGTCGTGCCACGGCCGCTCTCAGACGCCACGAGCCTCACTCGACAAACGCGCACTTGAGCCTCCTGACGACGCGGACGGCTTATCTCCCAACAGAGACTCCTCCCAGACCGTCGCCTGCGAGAGGGCTGACACACCTTTGGACGATGGGAATCACCAGTCCCGTCTACGAGACGGCGCCCGGGCACGAACCTGCCAATTCTTCGATGCAACGTGGACACGAAGCATCCGCTCATCGACAGCACCCATGGGCCGTTGACCACAAGACCTGCGGATGTGCGCGTGACCGATCTGCCGATCGTCTTTCGGACGCCGGACGCCGGACGCCGG
>PMJN01000390.1 GCA_003157445.1 Micrococcales bacterium | reverse complement strand
CTCAAATCCGCCGATCCGACCCAGCCGTCCCAGCCCGAGGGAGCACCGATCATCGTGGAAAGAAGCGACGACAAGTTGCTACATGCCACTTTGGCGGCAGTGGCTCCGGGAACTGAGCTGCGCGATGGGCTGGAGCGGATCCTTCGAGGGCGCACCGGCGCGCTCATCGTGCTGGGCAACGACAAAGTCGTCGAAGGCATGTCGAGCGGCGGGTTTCCGCTCGACATCGAGTTCTCCAGCACCCGACTGCGTGAACTCGCCAAGATGGACGGCGCGATCGTGCTCGACCGGGAAGGCTCACGCATCCTTCGCGCCGCCACCCAACTGCTGCCCGACCCGTCAATCGAGACCAACGAGTCCGGTACCAGGCACCGCACCGCCGAGCGGGTCGCCAAACAGACTGGTTTTCCCGTTGTCTCGGTGAGCCAGTCCATGCAGATCGTGGCGCTCTATGTCGCAAGCCGACGCCATGTCCTGGAGAACTCGGGCGCGATCCTCTCCCGCGCTAACCAGGCACTGCAGACTCTCGAACGCTACAAAACGCGTCTGGACGAAGTCACCGGCGCGCTGTCAGCACTGGAGATTGAGGACCTGGTCACTGTGCGCGACGTGGCCACGGTGCTTCGGCGTCTCGAGATGGTACGGCGAATCAAAGAAGAGATCGACAGCTATGTCATCGAGCTCGGTACCGACGGGCGCCTACTCACCCTCCAGCTCGAGGAGCTGACCGGCGGCTTGGGCAACGACCGTGAGCTGGTGATCAGCGACTACCTCGACGCCGCAAATAACAGTGACACCGTCGAAGTGGTCCTGGCCGACCTCATGAAACTCACGTCCATCGAGCTGCTCGACCTTGCCGCCGGTGCCAAGGCTGTGGGATTCATCGTCGGCGGCGATGCCCTCGATACGCCTGTCAGCCCACGCGGCTATCGTCTGCTGACCAAGGTTCCCCGCCTGCCGCACGCCATCATCGTACGACTGGTCGACCACTTCGGGAGCCTCCAGAAGCTGCTTGCGGCGAACCTGGAAGACCTCATGGCCGTAGAGGGCGTCGGTGAGGGCCGAGCCCGCGCCGTTCGCGAAGGCCTGTCCCGACTGGCAGAGTCGAGCATCCTGGAGCGCTACGTCTGAGCTCCGTTCCGGCTGCCGCACCCATGACTCACCTCCAGGAATAACAGCAAGGTGAGTGAAATCCCCTCGCCGCTGGCGCGCCGCTCGCTTCTGCAGCAACGGATTGTGGGCTGGTACGCCAAGGAGGCCAGGGATCTTCCCTGGCGGGCCAGGAGTGCTTCGCCCTGGGCGGTGCTGGTCTCGGAAGTAATGTTGCAGCAGACGCCAGTGGTTCGCGTCGAGCCCGTGTGGCGAGAATGGTTGGAACGGTGGCCCACTCCTGCCGCCTTGGCCGGGTCCGCACCTGGGGATGCGGTCCATGCTTGGGGGAGGTTGGGTTATCCACGCCGCGCCTTGCGCCTTCACGCTGCAGCGGTGGCCATGGTCCAGCGCCACAGCGGCGAGGTGCCGACCACGCCAAGCGAGCTTCTCGCGCTTCCCGGAGTGGGGGCCTACACCGCCGCAGCCGTGTCCGCCTTCGCGTTCGGTCATCGCACGGCGGTGGTCGACACCAACGTGCGTCGGGTGTTTGCCAGACTCGTCGACGGCGCCGGACAGGCCGCACCGTCACTGACCCGTGCCGAGATTGACCTAGCGACGGCCCTTCTGCCCGATGAAGTGGGCGAGGCACGAGTCTGGGGTGTGGCCGTCATGGAGATGGGTGCCCTCGTGTGCGTAGCACGTTCACCACGATGTCCGGATTGCCCCGTCAACGATCTGTGCGCATGGCGGGCGGCGAACCAGCCGACGTACGACGGCCCAGTACGCCCTAGCCAGCCATGGCATGGCACGGACCGGCAGTGTCGAGGCGTCCTCCTGGCGGTGTTACGAGCCACGAAGAAACCCGTCCCAGCCACAGAATTGGATGCCGCGTGGCCCACGGACGACGCCCAGCGGGACCGGTGTCTGGACAGCCTTGTCACTGACGGTCTCTTCGAACCACTTCCTGGCAGCAGATTCCGGTTACCTGGGCGCTAGGACTTGCCCTGGTCGGTCGAGTATCTCCCCACAGCGAGTTCGTCTCTTTGAAGGCGCGCGATAGTGGACAACATGGGGAGACACAGTGACCGGGTTCAGCTGGCCCTGTTGCCGCCACCGCTTCGGCAACGCCATCAGGGGAAGCACCACAATCCCATTCGATCCCGCCAATGGTCATCATGGGCGTTCAGGGCTCCGGAAAGAGCACGGTAGGCAAGATGCTGGCCAAGCGCCTAGGTGCACCGCTCGTTGACGGGAAAGTCTGCATTCTTTGGCAAACAAGGAGTGGATGGTGTCCGGTCGGGCTCTGTGCGACACGCAACGTCTGCCGTGGCTGTATGCGGTGGGCGAGCGTCTTGCACCTGGATCAGGTCCGGGATCGTCCTGGCCTGCTCGGCTCTTGAGCGCCGCTATTGCGACGCACTTGGTGAACAGGCTCCCATGCTCACGGTGTTCTCCCGCGGTGACAGAGACGTGATCAACGCACGGATCATGACCAGGGGACACAAGTTCAAGCCACCGTCGTTGTTGCGAACGCAGTTCGACGATCTTCAGAAACGACAGGCCGACGAACCCGCAGTCACCGTCGACATTGCAGAGACCCCCAGTAAGATTGTCGAACAGGCCCCAGTGANNGCCCCAGTGAGATTGTCGAACAGGTGATCGCCGTTATCCCCGGGGGCTCGTCATCAGCCTCTGTGGCCCGCTGATCACAGGATGCGCAGCATCCTCGTGTTGCCCAGCGTATTGGGCTTGACCCGCTCGAGGTCAAGAAACTCTGCAACGCCCTCATCGTAGGAACGCAGTAGTTCAGCGTAGACATCGGGCTCGGCAGCCTGACCCAAGATCGGCGAGAAACCGTGCTGGGTGAAGAAGTCCACCTCAAAGGTGAGGCAGAAGATGCGGCACAGACCCAGTGCACGGGCATCATCGAACAGGGTCTCCAGGAGCCGACCACCTAGACCGTGCCGGGCAAAGTCCGGATGCACCGCCAACGTGCGGACCTCGGCCAGTTCATCCCACATCACATGCAGCGCGCCACAACCGATGATCCGCCCTGGCACATCAGGATCCTCGGCCACCCGAAACTGTTGCACCGCCTCGTAGTAAGCAACCGGGTCCTTGGGCGTGAGTGTGTTTCCTTCCAATGGGCGAACGAGCTCACGGATGGAGCTCACGTCACTGCCCCGGGCCCATCGAACCTGGATCACGCGACGATATCCAGCACAGCGGCGATCATGAGCGGCTGCCATCTCTGATTTAGGCGAACGGGGCCCTGCTGTGACGCCTTGCTGAGCTCCACAAGGTCTGGCGGGATTCCTGTTGAAGTGAGCGGGGTCGCCAGGTGGTCAGCGCCACCGTTTCCTCGACCCTGGCGGGCGCTGGCGAGCCACTGCTCAACGCCGAGGCGCCCGCCAGGCGGGCCGACGAACGGACGGAGGCGCAAAGAACGGAGCGCGAAAGGGGGCATTGCTCCACCGTACGACGTACCCCCAAAGCGCGGAAAAGCGTGCGTGCCCATCAAGCGGGCACGCACGCTATTGACCGGTCGTAGACCGGGCACCCCGTGGGATTCGTCTACTTGTCGTCGGGAGCAACCGGAGTCGTGACCGTGTCCTGGATGTCGCTGTCCTGAATGTCACTCGGTGGAGCATCCAGCTCGCTATGCGCCGCTCCCTCGAACGTGAACGCCTCGTTCTTCTCGGCACCGTCAGTGCCGACCACGACGATCTCGCCGGCTTTGAGCTCACCGTAGAGAATCTTCTCGGAAAGGACATCCTCGATGTCGCGCTGGATCGTG
>PMJN01000473.1 GCA_003157445.1 Micrococcales bacterium | reverse complement strand
GGGCTGGCGCACCGTGCCGAGAATAGAGGCGATGTCATCGATCAGCGCGACGTCGGCCACCGACCAGGTCCCGTTGTCGATTGCCACCTGGATCGAGGCACTGAGCAGCTTGGAGTCGGCGTCGTTCAGGATCCCCTTCGCATAACGCCGGGTCCGATTCGGGTCGGCCAGCCACAGAAGCACCTCGCGGGCGTCCAGCGGTCGCCACCACTCGCGCATGAATGTCTCGACATTCATGTGGTCGAGGAACTTCTCCACGAACACCCAGCGCTCCTGCCCGGGGTTGGCGGCCCAGGCTGCTTCTGCCAGAGCCTGGGTTGCCGCTCTGCGGGCATGGTTGCGCTGGTGGGATCTCAGCACCTGCAGGCGCACACTGTCGAGCTCGTCCGATTCGAGCCGGATAGCAATGCCGTCGACGAAGGCGCGCAGCTGGGTCGGGGCTTCCGGGATGGTGTCGCGGGCCGCCCGGGCCAGGACCCGGCGGATCTTCAGCGAGCCCTTGATGGCCGCAGCCGCTGGGGTATCGAGCCGCTCGGTGGTGACCCCGTCGGCNNACCACCAGAATCCCGCCGGACTCGTAACGTCGGCGATCTGAATACAGCAGGTAGGCCGCCCGATGAAGTGCCACGACGGTCTTGCCGGTGCCGGGGCCTCCGGTGATTTCGGTGACTCCGCGCGCCGGTGCCCTGATCGCCTCATCCTGATGGCGCTGGATGGTGGCCACGATGTCGCGCATCCGGCTGCCACGGGAGCGGGTCAGGGCTGCCATGAGTGCACCGTCACCGACGACCACAAGGTCCTCGGGTGCCTCAGGGACCATCAGGTCGTCCTCAACGCCGACCACGTCCGAACCTTTGCAGCGCAACACCCTGCGCCGCAGGACGCCCATCGGCTCGAGCGGCGTCGAGCGGTAGAAGGGTGCGGCTGCCGGCGCGCGCCAATCGATCACCAGCGGTTCGTAGTCGTCGTCACGCACGCCCAGGCGACCGACATATCGCGTCTGTCGCTCTGCGCTCTTGGCGGCCTCGGACCCGAGGTCTAGTCGTCCGAACACCAGACCTTCGTACTGTGTCTCCAGAATCGTGCGTCGCTTGTTCGCGTTGAACACCAGCGCGTCGCGCTCGAAGAGGCCGGTGATCTCCTCGTCGCGAATGTCGCCGGTGCGATCGGTCCTGCCGCGAGCCAGGCCCTCGGCCTCTACAAGGGAGGCGCGTTCAGTGGCTTTGGCCAGCTCGGAGTAGACCTTGTCGACAAGCTTCTGCTCGATGGCGATTTCGGATGCAATGGAGTCCTGGGTCGCCGACGCGCGGGGGCGCAACGAAGGTTGGGTCCGCTGCTCTGATTCGCTCACTGCTCCCCTTGGGTCGTGGTTGTGGGATATGAGCCGTCGAACGGGCCCTGACTTCGAAGGAGCAGGCGGGAACCGCCCGACCCCCATGCGAACACATGAGTCTAACCCTTGATTCCGGTGCTGCAGGGACACCTGCCCGGTACGCGCTGGTGTCCACCGGTGAAAGGCTTGCTCTGGTCGCACAGCCGGGCGCTTGCCTGGACGCGGTGCCGATCCCCCAGACCGGTCGCCTAGGCTTCACCTTCGTGAAGGTTCTCGTCATTGGCACCGGTGCTCGTGAGCACGCCATCGTCAGGGCTCTGACGCTCGACCCGTCGGTCGACGCCGTCATCGCTGCACCCGGCAACCCGGGCATCGACGCCATTGCGTTGTGCCGCGCGCTGCCGAAAGGCCTGCTGGACGGTGAAGGAGTCGCCGCTCTTGCGGCAGAGCTGGGGGTGGACCTGGTTGTTGTCGGCCCGGAGGCGCCCTTGGTCGCCGGAGTGGCCGACGCCGTTCGGAAGGCAGGCATCGCCTGCTTCGGGCCTAGCGCCGAGGCGGCCCGTCTGGAGGGAAGCAAGGCGTTCGCCAAGGAGGTCATGGCCGAGGCCGGGGTGCCCACCGCCCTGGCTCATGTGTGCACGACCGTTGACGAGGTCGCCAGGGCTTTGGACGTCTTCGGAGCGCCGTATGTGGTCAAGGACGACGGCCTGGCTGCGGGCAAGGGCGTCGTTGTGACGAACAACCGTTCTCAGGCATTGGCCCACGCGGTTCAGTGTCTGGAGAAGCAGGACGCACGCATTGTCGTCGAGGAGTTCCTGGACGGCCCCGAGATCTCGTTGTTCTGCATCACCGACGGAACCACAGTGGTGCCTCTGGCCCCGGCTCAGGACTTCAAGCGCCTCGCGGACAACGATGAAGGCCCCAACACCGGCGGCATGGGCGCGTACTCACCGCTGGGGTGGGCGCCGCCCTCTTTGGTCCAGGACGTCGTTGATCGCGTCGCGCAGCCGACCGTGGACGAGATGCATCGCCGGGGGATCCCCTTTGTCGGCGTGCTCTATGTCGGGCTGGCGCTGACCTCGCGCGGACTGAGGGTCATCGAGTTCAACGCCCGCTTCGGTGACCCGGAGACACAGGTCGTTCTGGCACGCCTGGCCACACCCCTTGGTGGCCTGCTGTACGCCAGCGCCGTCGGCAAACTCGACGAGGTCCCTGATCTTCGCTGGCGTCCGGAGCACGCTGTGACCGTCGTTGTGGCCTCCAAGGGCTATCCCGGATCGCCGCGAACCGGCCATGTCATTGAAGGAGTGAGCGAGATCGGCGAGCAGGCCTACGTCCTTCATGCGGGTACGGCCGTCGACAAGGACGGGGCTCTTGTGTC
Source organism: Micrococcales bacterium (assembly GCA_003157445.1). Classification (GTDB taxonomy): domain Bacteria; phylum Actinomycetota; class Actinomycetes; order Actinomycetales; family Dermatophilaceae; genus UBA4719. Next base: position 1,408 of record PMJN01000473.1, on the reverse strand, counting down.
CGCCGGTGGTCGAGTTCTTTGTGTCGTCGCGACCGGCGCAGACCTAGCCCAGGCACGTGAGCGGGCATACGGCGCCGTTGACCGGATTAGGCTCAAGGGTTCGACCCACCGCACCGACATCGCGCTGGCAGCCCAGCGCGGCGAGATCTCGGTGCCGAAGTGAGTCGGCCGGTGGAGCCACGCAGCCCGGTTGAACTGCCCGGATACGCCCATGTTTACTCGGGCAAGGTTCGTGAGCTCTTTGCGCCGATCGACCAGACCAGCGGTGAGGCCAGCCAGGACGCGCTGTTGCTCGTGGCCACCGACCGGATCTCGGCCTATGACTTCATCCTGGACAGCGAGATCCCTGACAAGGGCAAGGTGTTGACCCAGCTCTCGCTCTGGTGGTTCGAGCAGCTGGTCGACATCATCCCTAATCACGTGATTTCCACGCAGGTTCCCGAGTCCGTGGCCGGGCGCGCGGTCCTGGTGAAGCGCCTCGACATGGTGCCGGTCGAGTGCATCGGACGCGCCTACCTGGCTGGCAGCGGGCTTGCCGAGTACCGCCAGACGTCCTCGGTCTGTGGCGTTCGGCTGCCCGCCGGTCTGGACGACGGGTCGCTGCTGCCCGCCTCGATCTTCACCCCGACCAGCAAGGCGCCGATCGGCCAGCACGACCAACCGATGACCTACGCCGAGGTTGAAGCTAAGGTCGGCTCCTCCATCGCGGCCAGCGTGCGTAAGCTCACCATCGCGATCCTGGAGCGCGGCAACGAGATTGCCGCCGGTCGCGGAATCCTGCTGGCCGATACCAAGGTGGAGTTCGGCCTTGACACCTCCCGGCCCGACGGCGAGGGCAACCCTACGATCATGCTCGCCGACGAGGTACTGACTCCGGACTCGTCCCGATTCTGGCCGGCATCCACGTGGGCGCCCGGCCGGGCGCAGGACTCCTATGACAAGCAGTTCGTCCGTGACTGGCTCACCTCGCCGGCCAGCGGCTGGGACCGGTCCTCGGGCGAGGCGCCTCCAGCGCTGCCGGACGACATCGTGCAGGCGACCCGCTCGAAGTACATCGAGGCGTACGAGTCGTTGACCGGTCGCACTTTCGCCTAAACTCAGGCTCATCAAGCACTGATCTGAACAAGCCCTAAGCTTTTGAGGAGCACCTCGCATGGGAATCGTCGTCGTCGACGTCATGCTCAAGTCCGAGATTCTTGACCCCCAAGGCCAGGCTGTCGCCGGCGCCTTGCCGCGGTTGGGATTCAACCAGTTCACCGACGTCCGTCAGGGCAAACGGTTCGTCCTGACCGTCGATGGTGAGGTTACCGACCAGGTGTTGGCAGCCGCGCGTGAGGCTGCCGAGAGGATGCTTTCCAACCCGGTGATCGAGGACGTTGTCAGCGTTCGGGCACAGTCTCCGGAAGCG
>PMJN01000316.1 GCA_003157445.1 Micrococcales bacterium | reverse complement strand
GTAGTCCTTCTCGAACCAGCCCGAACCGATACCCAGGATCAGGCGCCCGTCGCTGATGTGGTCGACGGTGCGTGCCATGTCGGCAAGCAGTTGAGGGTTGCGGTAGGAGTTGCAGGTGACGAGCGTTCCGATCTCGACCCGTTCTGTGGCCTCGGCGAAAGCCGCCAGCATCGTCCAGGACTCGAAGTGCTTGCCTTCTGGGTCGCCGTAGAGCGGCGAGAAATGGTCCCAGTTGAAGACAATGTCGGCCCCCAGCTCCTCCGCTTGGGCACAGGCGCGCCGCAGGTCGCTGTATTCGGCGTGCTGAGGTTGCAGCTGTACGCCCACTCTTGCTGGACGATGATCGATCGTAGTCACACGGGAACCTCCTGGCCCTTGCCGATAACGGTGATGCCGGACTTGGTCACCGTGAACCCACGTGCCAGATCCTCTTCGCGATTGACGCCGATGCTCACTCCCGGTGGCACGATGACGTTCTTGTCGATGATGGCCCGGTTGATGGTGGCATTCNNCTGTGGATGTGAACCCCGGGAGAGAGCACCGAGTGGGATACATGGCCGCCGCTGATCACCACACCATTGGAGACTGCGGAGTTGACCGCCTCGCCGAGCCGGCCCTCCGACCCGTGGACGAACTTGGCTGGCGGAAAGTTGCCGTGATCGGTGTAGATCGGCCATTCGTAGTTGTACAGGTTGAACACGGGATGGATGGCGATGAGATCCATCTGCGCTTCGTAGTAGGAGTCAATTGTGCCAACGTCTCGCCAGTACCCGTGGTCACGCTCGGTGGAGCCCGGGATCGGGTTGTCCTTGACGTCGTAGACGAAGGCAAGGCCCCTACGCACGAAGTCGGGGACAATATCGCCGCCCATGTCCCTGTTGCTGCCTGGTCGTTCCGCATCGCGGGTCACGGCGTCGATCAGGACATCGGCGTTGAACACGTAGATGCCCATGGAGGCGAGGACCTCTTGGGGGGAGTCTGGAAGGCCGGTCGCGTTCTTGGGCTTCTCCAGGAAGGCCTGAATCTTGTTGTCGGTCGCGTCGACCTCGATGACGCCGAACTGGTCAGCCAGCTCGATCGGCTGGCGAATGGCGGCGACCGTCACGCCGGCACCACTGGCGACATGCTGGGCGACCATGTGGCTGAAGTCCATCCGGTATACGTGGTCGGCCCCGGCCACCACGACGATGTCTGGCTTGGCGTCGTACACCAGGTTCAGGCTCTGGTAGATCGCATCCGCGCTGCCTTGGAACCAGCTCTTGTCGATCCGCTGCTGGGCAGGCACCGGCGTCACATAGTTGCCGATCATCGTTGACATTCGCCACGTGGTGCTGATGTGGCGGTCCAGGCTGTGCGACTTGTACTGGGTGAGCACCACGATCTTCAGATATCCCGAGTTCACGACGTTGCTGAGCGCAAAGTCGATCAACCGGTAGATGCCGCCGAACGGCACTGCCGGCTTGGCCCGGTCGGCCGTTAGTGGCATCAGTCGCTTGCCTTCGCCGCCAGCCAGCACGATCGCCAGCACCTTGGGGGACCTCGTCCGGATAGCCATGGACTGAGCCTAAGGCTGGAATGATCTCGCGACGACCCGGCGGCAGGACTAGCGTTCACAATATGAGAGTCGACATCCTGAGCAAGGAGTACCCGCCACAGATCTACGGTGGCGCGGGTGTCCACGTGGCTGAGCTGGTGCGAGCGTTGCGCCACCGTGGGGACATCGATGTCCAGGTCCGCTGCTTCGGCGGAGAACGCAACGAGGTGGACACCACCGGGTACGTCGATCTGCCGCAGCTCGCGTCCGCGAACATGGCCATCTGCACGCTGGGCGTGGACCTGGCCATGGTGCGCGACTGCGCTGGCGCGGACCTGGTCCACTCGCACACCTGGTATGCCAACATGGCTGGACATCTGGCGTCGCTGCTGGCCGGGGTGCCGCACGTGGTCTCCGCGCACAGCCTGGAGCCGCTGCGCCCGTGGAAGGCCGAGCAGCTCGGTGGCGGCTACGCGGTCTCATCCTGGGTCGAGCGGACGGCCTACGAGGGGGCGGCCGCAGTCATCGCCGTGAGTGCCGGAATGCGTCGAGACGTTCTGCGGAGCTATCCCTGGCTTGACCCGACCTTGGTCCATGTCGTCCATAACGGTATCGACTCCCAGCTCTGGCAAAAAGACACAAGCCCCCATGCCCTCGAGCTGCTGGCCAACCGCGGCGTCGACCCGACACGTCCCTCGGTGGTCTTCGTGGGCCGGATCACCCGCCAGAAGGGTCTGCCCTACCTGTTGCGTGCAGCGGCGCAGCTTCCGCCTGAGGTCCAGCTTGTTCTGTGTGCGGGCGCTCCGGACACCCCCGAGCTGCTGGCCGAGGTCGAGGCTCTGATCGTCGAGCTGCAACGGGGCCGGGCGGGCGTGGTCTGGATCAGCGAGATGTTGCCCAGGGCTGAGGTCATTGCCCTACTGAGCGCCGCAACTGTCTTCGCGTGCCCGTCGGTCTATGAACCGCTCGGTATTGTCAACCTCGAGGCGATGGCCTGTGAGCTTGCGGTGGTCGCAACGGCGACCGGCGGGATCCCGGAGGTCGTGGTCGACGGAGAGACCGGCTGGCTGGTGCCCATCGAGCAGGTGGCTGACGGCAGCGGGGCACCGGTGGACCCCGACCGTTTCGTCTCGGACCTCGCCTGGGCGCTGAACCAGGCAGTCAGCGATCCGCATCGCGCTCGCCGCTTCGGCCAGGCTGGACGTCGCCGGGTGGTTGAGAACTTCTCGTGGTCCTCGATCGGCGATCAGACTATGGCGGTGTACGAGTCGGTCCTGGGCTGATTCACCCGGCCACGCCACTGCGACCAGCCAAGGTCGAAGCGATGCAGCCGCCGTCGTACAGACCTGAAGGCCTATGGCAACGATCAATTCGGCCATCACCTGCAGGTTGGAGTTGTTGTTGCGCGCGCCACGACGCATGCGCTGGTGGCCCTGATCGAGGGTGAAGGAGTTCTCTGGCCGATCCAGCGGGCAGCGAAGACGTCCAAGTCCGAGACCGGCACCTGTTGGCGGTCCTTCCGACCCGCACACGGGGCTACGGGCACTGCCCTGCCTAAACCTTGCGGTGGCTGGGGCGTAGACCGGCGATTGACAGAGCTGCAACGGTCGCAGCGGCTGCCATAGCGCTGTCAGCGCTGGCGTCCAGGCGGGTCAGCTCGATACGGCGTCGCTCGGCGACCGTGCTTGTCAGGACTTGTGACTGAGCTTGGTCGCTCAGGCCAAGCTCGGTGGCAACGCTGACCAGTGCAGCCATCGTGATGATCTTGGCCGCCCGCGGTGGCAGCCCGTCAGGCAAGCCCCATTGGCGGTTGCTCAACCCGTCGGCCATGGAGCGAAACGGGCTGCCCACCCACGGCTTGGCGTCCAGGCCCTCGATTACGCGGGTGTGTTCCAGCAGTTCTTGGCGAAACTCTTGTTCGATCTCGCTGAGGGACAACGCCTCCAGCGCGTGCGTCGGGACCGGCTCGCAGTTGTACACCGACCAGGTCACCCGGGTGCCTTGGTCGCCGGCCGGGCCGAAGCTCTCGATTGTCGGAACCAGCGCCGCACCGATGCCAGGCACGTAGACGCACTCGCCGGCGTCGGTGGCGGCCGCGATGAGCTCGGCTGAACCATGTGGCATGCCGGCGAGGTTGCCGGGGCGGGGCAGCGCCACCAGGACAGCCCGTTCACCGAGGTCGCGCCACAGCGACAGGCGGTCGATGTCACCGGCGACGTGGTCGATGTCGGGGTGCGTGCGGTCCAGGGCTTCTTCGATCGTGCGCTGCCCGGCATAGGCAGTCGTCGCCCACAAGGAGAGTCGTACGCACACCGGGAGGACAGACACCGACTCATGGTAGGTGCCGTTTGCCACGACGGTCAGGCAGTGGCCTAGGGTCAGGCATCATGAGCGACGTCCTCGAATTCGCCGGCGTGAGTGTGGTCCGTGGTGACAACACGCTGCTGGATGACATCACCTGGGAGGTNNGCGGTGGACGTCTTTGAGCTGCGCCCCCGCATTGGCCTGTCGAGCGCGGCCATGGCCGAGAGGCTGCCTGCCGACGAGCTGGTCAAGGACGTCGTCGTCACCGCCTCCTACGGGATCGTGGGGCGCTGGCGCGAGAAATACGATGCGCTCGACCATCAGCGCGCAGCTGACCTGCTCGATGCCCTTGGCGCTGCCCATCTGCGCGATCGGCGCTTCGGAACGTTGAGCGAGGGCGAGCGCAAGCGTGTTCAGATTGCGCGGGCGCTTATGACCGATCCCGAGCTGATGTTGCTGGATGAGCCAGCTGCTGGCCTCGACCTGGGCGGACGGGAGGACCTGGTGGCGAGACTGGGCGCGCTGGCCGCCGATATCGAAGCGCCCGCGCTGATCCTGGTTACCCACCACGTGGAGGAGATACCCCCGTCGTTCACCGACGTTCTGTTGATGCGCCAGGGTCGCGTCGTTGCTGCCGGACCTGTCGAGATCGTGCTGACCGCGGAGAACCTGTCGCATACCTTTGGCCTGCCACTGATCGTGCAGCGTCACGGTGATCGGTGGTCCGCGCGAGCCGAACAAGTTCCTTTCGCAGCCGGTAGTTCCGGAGAAGTTCTTCTCCATCAGCAGTAGGGTATTGGTCTACTGAGCACGAGAGGGGAGCCCCATGTCCTTGTTGTTCAGCGATAGCGCATGGCTGGTGTGGCTGGGACTAGCACTCTTCCTGGGCGTGATCGAGGCGGCCAGTGTTCACTTCGTCTTCTCGATGCTGGCCGGCGGCGCCCTGGCAGCATCTGTGGCGGCCGCGCTGGGCGCTTCGCTGCCGGTGCAGGTGCTTACAGCGGTTGTGGTGGCCGTCGGGCTGCTGGCGTTGGTGCGCCCCGTCGTCAAGCGCTATTTCACGGTGCCGGAAGGAACCGGCGGCATTGGTTCACGTGCCCAGGTCGGTCGTTCGGCGCTGGTGCTTGAGACTGTCACCGATCAGGACGGACGAGTCAAGCTTGGCGGAGAGACCTGGTCGGCACGTACGCAACCGGGCGCTGAACTATGCCTGCCTGGACAAGAGGTCCGGGTAGTTTCCATTCAGGGGGCCACTGCGATCGTGAGTAACGTCGCTGATGGCCGGAATTCGGAGTAACTCGTGACATCGTCTGCAGAGGCTGTTCTTCTGGTCCTGTTGCTTCTCGTTGTATTCGCCGTCATCGTGGTTGTCCGGACCGTGAAGATCGTGCCGCAGCAGGTTTCTCTGATCGTCGAGAGGCTGGGCAAGTTCTCACGAACCCTCGAGGGCGGTCTCCACTTCCTGGTGCCGTTCGTCGACAGGGTGCGGGCCAGC
>PMJN01000069.1 GCA_003157445.1 Micrococcales bacterium | reverse complement strand
GAGAGCACCGTCACCGAGCCGGAGCGCGTTGTCGAGCGCAGCCTGCAGCAGTGGCGCAATGAGCCGCTGTGGGGCATGAACCCCGGCCGAGCCCACGATCTGAAGGGCTTGCGCCACCAGCGTCACCAGGTGATTGGCGCCATGTGCGAGCCCAGCGTGGTACATCGGCCGATCCTGCTCCTTGATCCACACCGGCTCGGCACCCATCTCGAGCACGAGTGCTTCGGCAACAGCCCGCAACGCCTCGGGGGCGGTGATGCCGAAACAGCAGTCGGCCAGCCGGGCCAGATCCATCGACGTACCGGTGAAGGTCATAGCCGGATGCAGGGCCAGACCCAGGATGTGATGACCGGCCGCGGCCTCGAAGATCGCAACTCCATAGCGGCCCGAGGTGTGCACCACAAGCTGTCCTGCCTGCCAAGAGCCAGTTGCGCTCAAGCCGGCGATCATAGGAGGCAGTGCGTCGTCCGGGACCGTCAGCAGGACCAATTCGGCCGTCGCGATGACCTCTTCCACGCTCACGACGGGTATGCCGGGAAGCAACGCCGCGGCCCGCGCACGAGAGGGCTCACTGACAGCCGAGACAGCAACCAGACGATGCCCAGCACGCTGGAGGGCGGCACCCAGGACGGCGCCAACGCGGCCGGTTCCAACGATGCCGACGTCGAGCCGGGCAGGTCGCTGTGTCGTTGCGGACAGATCACTCACGCCTGAAACGCTAGCGCGTCCCCAGAACACGTAGCGTTCGCCCCGTGACGTGGACTTCGTGGCAACAGGCGTGGGATCGGGCTCTCTATGGCGAAAGCGGCTTCTACCGACAAGCGGCCGGACCCGCGGGCCACTTCTCTACCGCAACTCAGGGGGTGCCGCAGATCGGCGAACAGCTGGCCCGGGCCCTGCTGACGCTGATGAGCCGTGAGAGCGTGGACACGTTTGTGGACATGGGTTGCGGCCGGGGCGAGCTGCTGGAACAGATTCACCGGCTGGGCCCACACATTCACTGCATCGGCGTCGACATCGTTTCTCGCCCTCAGCTCAGCAAGCCGATCGACTGGGTGCAGTCACCCGGCGGGGGGCAGCTTCCGCAGGCGCTCGACGGCCTGAGCGACACCCTGGTCTTTGCCAACGAGTGGCTCGATGTCGTGCCGTGCCCGATTGCCGAGGTGGACGAGGACGGCGAGCTGCGAGAGGTCCTGGTCAACCCCTCGACCGGAGATGAGCGACTCGGGGATCCGGCCTCAGACATTAGCCGCCAGTGGTGCCGGTTGTTCTGGCCTACTGATCGTCTGGAGACTGGGGATCGGGTCGAGATTGGCCAGACGCGAGACCTCGCGTGGGAAGACCTTCTATCTCGTGTCGTATCCGGTCTCGCGATCGCCGTCGACTACGGACACACGACCGACTCGCGCCCCGTTGCGGGCACCCTGACAGGCTTCAAACAGGGACGACAAGTAGTACCGGTTCCCGACGGGTCTTGTGACCTGACCGCGCACGTCGCCATGGACTCCCTCAGGCACGACGAACTGATGGATCAGCGAGCGGCGTTGCGGCAGCTCGGGGTCAGCGGCCAGATCCCCCCCCATGATCTGGCGCGAGTCAACCCCACGGCATACCTACATGCACTGAGTAACGCCTCGGCGGCCGCAGCACTGACTGCCCGAGGTGGGCTCGGCGACTTCCTGTGGGCAGTCAGCCACGCACGGTAAGCGATCATCTCCAGCGCGGCCTGCTCTCACCGCGGATCAATCCGGGCGAGGTACCCGTCACTTGTTTGCGCGCCGGAAGGGACCTGCGATTTCGGGACTCCACCTCGGAGTAAGGGTGTCCCCTTCCATATGCACCCCAGGCGCCCCACAAGAGCCTTCAACAACCAGCTCACATAACCGCATCCTCGTTGCCGGGGAGGCAGCTTCCGACGGGCTCCCGCCGTCGATCAGCCCCCTTGCTGAGATCGTCGACTTTGGACAAGTTCACCTGGGCGCACAGGCCGGACAAAGTCGTGCTAGCGCGCAGCCTCTCCAAAGGGCAAGTGGTCAAAGCCCGCAACGACCCCGCCTGCTGATCGGTTGGCGCCTGAGTGACCCGGCGGAGCCCATGACAGACTGCCGACATGACCACGTCGCAAGAACTCACCGCCGGAGTGCAAGAGCTCACCGTCGGGTTGGGTGCCAGCGGGCTCGAAACGGCCGACATGGTGCTCAACATCGGACCTCAGCACCCTGCCACCCACGGCGTGCTTCGGCTGCGACTGGTCGTTGACGGTGAGCGCATCGTCACCGCCGAGCCGATCGTAGGCTACATGCACCGAGGCGCCGAGAAGCTGTTCGAAGTGCGCGACTACCGGCAGATCATGGTTCTGGCCAACCGCCATGACTGGCTGTCGGGTTTTGCCAACGAGCTCGGGGTTGCTCTCGGAGTCGAGGCCATGCTCGGCATGGAGGTGCCCGAACGTGCAACCTGGACCCGCACGCTGCTAGCCGAGCTCACCCGCGTTCTGAGCCACCTGATGTTCCTCGGCTCCTACCCCCTCGAGCTGGGGGCGATCACTCCGATCTTCTACTCGTTCCGAGAGCGCGAGGAGCTTCAGGCCGTGCTGGAAGAAGCATCGGGTGGGCGCCTTCACCTCATGTTCAACCAGGTGGGCGGCCTCAAGGCGGATCTTCCTGCAGGCTGGCTGGGGCGAGTCGACTCAGCGATCCAGGCTGTCAGGGGACGCATGCCCGACCTCGAGAGCCTC
>PMJN01000118.1 GCA_003157445.1 Micrococcales bacterium | reverse complement strand
GCCGGCATCGACCCGACGCACACGTCGCTAAAACACGCCGTTCTCGGAGCCGAGCCCTGGACCGAGGAGATGCGCCGCGAGATCGAGGTGTCTGGCAATATCCACGCCTGCGACATCTACGGTATTTCGGAGGTCATGGGGCCAGGGGTGGCCGGTGAGTCGGTGGAGACCAAGGACGGTTCGCACATCTGGGAGGACCACTTCCGCCCGGAGATCATCGACCCGCTCGACGAGACAACAGTGCTGGGCGATGGCGAGCATGGTGAGCTGGTCTTCACCTCGCTGACCAACGAGGCGCTGCCGATCATTCGTTACCGCACCCATGACCTCACGCGTCTGTTGCCCGGCACCGCCCGCCCTGGCATGCGCCGGATGGGCCGCATCATCGGGCGCAGCGACGACATGATCATCCTGCGAGGGGTGAACCTGTTCCCCTCCCAGATCGAAGAGATCGCCCTTCGTATCCCGGCACTGAGCCCGCACTTCCAGCTGGAGATCACCCGGCCGCAGCACATGGACCAGCTCTCAGTGAGAATCGAGCACAGGGAAGGTGTATCCGCGGACGACGCGCGCGCCGCAGGCCGCGAGCTGACCAGGCTGATCAAGATCCATGTCGGCTCCACCTGCCAGAGCGACGTCGTAGAACCTGGTTCACTGGCACGATCCAACGGGAAGCTGCGTCGAATCTATGACCTGCGCAACCACGAGCCCAGTAACCTGTACGTGCGAAGATAACGCCTGTGCCTGAGCCATCCCGTTCCCGGGCGACCGCGACCAAACCCCGCGGACGCCCGGGGTACGACCAACAGTCCATCCTCAAGATAGCCGTGGATGTCTTCAACGAGCGCGGCTACGAAGCGACATCGATGGGTGTCCTGGCGGACACCTTGGGTATCACCAAGTCCGCCATCTACCACCACGTTCCATCCAAGGGTGATCTACTGCGGCTCGCACTCGACCGTGCGCTCGACCGGCTGGAGGGGATACTCCAAGAGTCCGGCGCCTCCGAGGGCCTCGCCGCAGACCGGCTCGAGTACGTACTGCGGCGCACCATTGACGTCATGGTGGAGGAGCTTCCCTACGTCACCCTCCTGCTTCGCCTTCGCGGCAACACNNAAGGCCGCCAGCGCCGAAGGATCCGTACGCAGCGATATCGACCCGGCCATCGCAAGCCGCCTGCTTTTCGGCACCGTCAACTCCATCGTCGACTGGTATCGGCCGGGTGGTGGCATCACCGCGCAGAAGCTGGCCGATCACATCGTCACGATGGCCTTCGACGGCCTGCGGGTGTCGGCAACTGAGCGGGTTTCCTGAAAGGCTCGCTGGTTTCTCGTCCGTCCGCGATCTGCGGAAGACCGCGCAGCGCCCGCAGAGCCCAAGGAAGGATTAACCGAACAAGCGAGGGTCCTGCCCCGGTTTGTTACTTCTCAACCAGTGTCAGCACGTCGTACGTGGCCACAATCTCGTCGTCCTGGTTGTGCAGCACTGCGTCCCAGCACACTTCACCGTGCTCTTCCGTTTCACGGGCAGTGATCTTCTTGGCCGTCAACGTGACCCGGATGGAGTCCCCTGCTGCCACTGGCTTGATGAACCGGGCCGTTTCCAGCCCGTAGTTGGCCAGCACAGGTCCCGGCTCCGGAGAGACGAACAATCCGGCCGCCCAGGAAAGCAGCAGGTAACCGTGAGCCACAATCCCGGGGAAGAACGGGTTAGCAGCCGCGGCTTCCTCGTTGGTGTGCGCATAGAAGGTGTCCCCGGTGGAGTTCGCGAAAGCCGTGATATCCGCAAGCGTGACCTGGCGCAGGTCCGAGGTGACCGCATCGCCGACTCTCAACGTGGCCAGAGGCTTGCGGAAGGGGTGCTCCCCGAAATGCTGGTCCGCGCCGGTGTGCCAGATACCAGTGACGGCGGTAAGCATGTTCGGAGAGCCCTGGATAGCCGTCCGCTGCATGTGGTGAAGCACCGAGCGCATCCCCCCAAGCTCTTCCCCACCGCCTGCACGTCCAGGTCCACCATGAACAAGTTGGGGCACCGGTGACCCGTGGCCCGTTGAAGTCCGGGCATCCTCGCGGTTCAGCACCAGAACACGGCCGTGATGGGCGGCAATCCCCGTCACCAGCTCACGAGCCACCTCGGCATCGTTGGTCGCCACCGTGGCCACCAGGGATCCCGAGCCCAGCGCCGCGAGCCGGATGGCATCCGCGACGTCGTCATACCCGATGACCGAGGACACGGGACCAAACGCCTCCAGCGAGTGAACCTCGGGCGCATCGGGATCCGCCCAGGTCAGCAACAAGGGAGACATGAAGGCTCCGGACTCGACCACGCCGGAGGACCCGTCCCCACGGATGACGACCGGGGCATCCAGGGAACCGTAGGCAATCTCGCCGCCCCCATCGACCATCGCCTCCACAGCTGCGCGGACGTCAGCAAGCTGCTCCAGGGAGGCCAGAGCACCCATGGTGACGCCCTCCGCCCGCGGATCGCCGATCACGACGCGCTGCTCGATGCGGGCCTTGGCTGAGGCGACAACGTCATCGACCCAGGCCCTGGGCACAATGGTGCGGCGGATGCTAGTGCACTTCTGACCCGCCTTGACGGTCATCTCGGTGACGAGCGACTTGACGAAACCTTCGAACTCGGGCGTTCCAGGGACGGCATCCGGCCCCAGAATGGCCGCGTTAAGCGAGTCCGTCTCGGACGTGAACCGAATGCCCCCGTGGACGACGTTGTCGTGGGACTTCAGTAAGAACGCCGTGGAGGCAGAGCCTGTGAAGGAGACCAGGTCCCGGTAGTCCAGCTCGTCCAGGAGGGTGCGTGCCGAGCCCGAGATGAGCTGTAGCGAACCAGCCGGAAGGATGTTGGACTCGATGATCAGCTTCACGACGGCTGCGGTCACATAGCCCGTGGGCGTGGCCGGCTTCACGATGCTGGGCACGCCGGCGATGAAAGCCGGTGCAAACTTCTCCAGCATCCCCCAGACTGGGAAGTTGAAGGCGTTGATCTGCACCGCCACACCGGGAATTCGGGTGTGGATGTGTTCCCCGATGAAGGACCCATCCTTGGACAGCACCTCCGTGGGACCATCCACAACGATCTGGGCATTCGGCAGCTCGCGCCGTCCCTTAGAGCTGTACGTGAAAAGGACACCGATGCCGCCGTCGATGTCCACCATATTGTCGATCTTGGTGGCTCCAGTGCTGAAGGAGAGCTCGTAGAGTTCTTCGCGGTGCCCGTTGAGGTACTGGGCCAGCTCCTTGAGCTTCAGTGCCCGCTGATGAAACGTCAGCTTGCCAAGTTCCTGCTGGCCCACGGTTCGTCCATAGTCGACAACGGAGGTCAGGTCCAGCCCATCGGAGCAGACCTGGAAGAGGACCTCGCCGGTACTAGCGTCGCGGACCGCGGTGGCATGGCCGGCCACAGCGCTGAGCTCAGGCGTCCACCATTGATCCCGGACGAAGCTGGAGACTAGCTCGGAAGTGGTTTCAGGGGCAAGGGTAGACGTCATCGTCGGGGGGGTCCTCTCACATTGATCCATGAACCGGGCCGGATCCGACCCGCTAGCGGAGCGTCGCCCATCGATGCCCGTTTATCTGACCGATCGTTCGGTATTTACCTGGGTTACTAGCCCAAGACCCGCAGAGGCCTAGTTATTCCAGTCATAGAAGCCCCTGCCTGATTTGCGGCCCAGCTCGCCGCGAGCCACCATCGTCCGCATGAGCTGAGGAGGGGCAAACCGCTCCCCCAGGGTGGAGTGCAGGTACTCGGCAATCCCCAACCTGACATCCAGGCCCACAATGTCCGTCAGTCTGAGCGGGCCCACGGGGAACTTGTAGCCCAGGACCATGGCGGCGTCGATGTCCTCCGCAGAGGCCACGCCCTCCTCCACCATGCGGATAGCTTCCAGTGCGATGACGACACCCAGCCGAGAAGATGCAAAACCGGGGGCGTCATTGACGACCACCGGTGTCTTGCCCAACGCCTCCACCCACTGGCGGGCACGTCCGGCCAGCTCGGCGGAGGTGCTCTTCGCGAGTACCACCTCGACCAGCAGGGAGGCAGGAACCGGATTGAAGAAGTGGAGCCCGCAGAAACGGTCAGGCCGCCGCAGCACCCGCGCCAACACGGTGACTGACAGCGACGAGGTGTTGCTCGCCAGCCAGGCGCTGTCATCCAGCTGCGCTTCCACAGAGGTCAGTGCAGCGATCTTCAGCTCCATATCCTCCGGCACAGCTTCTACCACCAGGCCACAGCCGGCGAAGGACCCGTAGTCGGTTGAGACGAAGAGACGCGCGTTCAACTCGTCCAGGTCTGCGTCGAACCCGCCGCGTTCCACGGATTTGGCAAGCGAGCTCTCGACCCGTTCCCTGGCCGCTCCGGCTGACGTCTCGTCCCGCTCAACCACGACAACGGTGGCCCCCGCCAGGACGAACCCGTGCGCAATACCGGCCCCCATACGACCGCCGCCCAGAACGCCGACACGACTGGGAACGCCTGCGTGGGTACTCATCTTGTCGTTCTCCTGTCCGGGGATGACTTCAGGCTCTGCGGGCATCACATGGCCTCGATCAACATCGCGGTGCCCTGACCGACGCCCACACACATTGTGACAAGGCCTCTCTTGGCGCCCTCCCGTTCCATCCGGCCCAGCAGGGTGATGGCGATGCGGGAGCCGGAGGAGCCCAGCGGATGACCGAGGGCGATGGCGCCGCCGTCGTTGTTGACGATCTCCGGGTCCAGGCCGAGGCGACTCATGCAGGCCAGCGACTGGGTGGCGAATGCTTCGTTGAGCTCGACCGCACCGATGTCGGCGATGCTCAGGCCGGTCCGCGCCAGCACCTTCTGCGTCGCCGGAACCGGCCCCAAGCCCATGATCTGCGGCGGCAGGCCCGCCGAGGCGCCGTCCACAATCCGGGCACGCGGTAAGAGACCGAACTTCGCGACAGCGGCCTCTGAAGCCACGACGATCGCGGACGCACCATCGTTCAGGGATGAGGCATTGCCGGCCGTGACGATACCGCCGGGCTTCACGACCGGACGCAGACCAGACAGAACCTCCAGCGTCGTGCCCGAACGGGGACCTTCGTCCGTGTCCACCAGGACATCCTTCTTCCCCTGTCTGGTTGGCACGGGGACGATCTCATCCTTGAACCGGCCGCCCTCAATGGCGGCAAGGGCGCGTTCATGGGAGCGGACGGCGAAGGCATCGGCGTCCTCGCGGCTGATGCCGTCCAGGACGGCGACTTCCTCCGCCGTCTGCGACATGGAGAAGGTGGTCTTCTCCTGTGCCTGGAAGATCGGGTTGACGAAGCGCCAGCCGATGGAGGTGTCGAAGATCTCGCCGGGCTTGGCGAAAGCCGCCTGGGGTTTCTCCTGGGCCCACGGCGCGCGGCTCATGGACTCCACCCCGCCAGCCACGACGATGTCTGCCGCGCCGGACTTGATCATGTGCGAAGCCATGATGATGGCGGAAAGACCGGAGGCGCAAAGCCTGTTGACGGTGATGCCCGGGATGGAGTCCGGCAGGCCGGCCAGGAGGATGGCCATGCGGGCGACGTTGCGGTTCTCCTCGCCCGCACCGTTGGCATTGCCCAGGATGACCTCGTCGATGGAGGAAGGGTCAATGCCGGCACGGAGAGCCGACTCCTTCAGGACCAAAGCCGCAAGATCATCCGGGCGCACACTCGAGAGAGCGCCGCCGTAACGTCCGACCGGGGTCCGCACCCCGCCCACCAGAAATGCTTCAACCATGCTGTCTGCTCGGCTTCCCACACGCCATCAACACGTGTCATCAGTGACGACGGGCTCGCCGCTGTCCACCGTAGGCCAAGCAGGGCAATCCTTCCTGACCGAACGTTCAATCAAAGTCCGAAGACGCGCCCGGCACTCCAACGCTCTCCAACATCCTTCGGACACGGTGATCGCTGCGGATCATCTACCTAGCAGACCAGGCGCCTTTGAGTGTCCCGTACGACGAACCCCTGCGGGTGGTCTCGCGGGCAAGCGGTCTTCAGGCAGAAGCTGAACGGAACGTTTCCACCTATGCCCCACCCGCATGATTCACCGGGACAGCAGGTGTCAAACGGAGAGAGTGCCCGTCTCACATCCTTGGTAGTGGGACACTCGGTTGGGTCGCGGCATCCTCGGCCAAGCAGCTCCGGCCAGCGCACGGTTCTCAGCACGCGATGCGAAAGAACCGGGCCACACACAGACCACGAGACCAGGCCGGCAGGGGTCACTAGGGGCTAGCTGAGGCCGCCAATAGCGTTGCAGGACATGGAAACACGGGGGGATAAGAACTCTTCCCAAGCTGACAGTGCGGGTTCGATTCCCGTCACCCGCTCCACGCATGAAAAGCGTTGCCATACATACGGATTGGGCGCAACTCCCCCATTTGGGTCCGGACTTGTCGGCGTCAGAATTCAGCACTCGTGCCATTAAGCGTGCCATTAGCGATGCGGGACGGACTGTCAGCTCGTCGGTCTTTGAGTCTCATTCGTCGAGCGCCGGGCCTGCCATGCCAGCGCAACCTCGGCTAGGAACACGTCGACGGCCCGAAGAGTGCCTGGCGGGCCGGTCGCGGCTGGCCTAACGGCCGACACCAGGGCATCCGGGAACCACAGCGGTCCAGAACAAGCACCCCACCCGTGGCTGGTCTGGGCTTTGATCGCATTGCTCGAATCAGCCACGGGATCTGATGACCAAGCAACCTGAGCGGCTGCCGATGCGCTGTTGACAGCCGAGGTAGGCGCGGTCCACGAGCGGCTTCCAGGGGCCCACGCCTCGATCTCGGACCTACTCCAGGAGCTGTCCCGCAGCATCCGTGCCATCTGGCCGCCGTCTCGAGGCCGTAACTTGACTAACGCGTCTGCGCCACGATTCTGTCGCCGAACGTCAGTCCCGCGCTGGACCGCAAGCGGATCGCTGACCAGACGCCCGTTTACCGCGATAACTGGACGGGCTAACTCACCCGCAACCAGGCCCCACGTACACCGAACCTGTCTCAGCGTTCACCCAGCACCTGTCGAATGACCGCGACAGGTGCTGGGACATCGGGCAGCATCATCCGAACACCGTCACGGACGAGGTCCACGACCGTGTCACCATCTGACTCGCAGGCCGGTACGAATCCAGCGGAGTCGGGCTTCCTCGGCGCTATGGCTCGACCAGGCTGCCCCCGGCCACCAGGTAGCAGCGAATGTGGGCCTTGACCGGATCCGACAGCGGCTGGCCGCCGACGGTCTGGCTCAGGCCTTGCTCGTACAACATCCGCACACGTTTCCCGTTTCGGACTATCTGCTCGCCCCCGATGAACAGGGGGGCTCCGCCCACCGAAAGGCGTATGGCATGGGGTGTGCTGTCCAGGTTCTCCAGACTTGGCAGGCCCAGCGGGTTGGGGTCGGTGGGGAACATCTGTCTGACTGTGGCGGACAGCGTCGTCGCCAGCAGGGCCGGCGTGGCACCTGCCAGGTTGGGGTGCATCGGGTCTGCGCCGGCTCGCAGCAGCAGGTCAACGACCTGCGCGTTCTGGTCCCCGCCGATGACAGCCGCCATCAGGGGGGTGTTGCCACATTCGTCGGGGGCCTCGAGATCCGCCCCGCCCTCGATGAGCAGAGGCAGGATCTCGGCTCTGCCCCACGACGCCGCCAGGAAACACACGGTGAGGCCCTGCTGTCCGCGGGCGTCGACGGGAGCCCCGCTCCCGAGAGCCATGGCCACGGCCAGGCGGTTCCCGGTGCCGAACGCGGCGAACAGGTCAGGGTCGGACGAACCTGTCGAGGTGGTCTGACTCCCACGCACCGACGTCACCCCGCCAGATCCTCCGAGCCGTCGCAGCCCGTCACTGGATTCCTGGTCGCCGCCGGCTGCGCCCCGCTCATACCAGCCCAGGGCTTCCTTCGACTGTCCGCGCGCCTCGGCGAGAGCGCCGACGGTGCCCATCGCTCGCGTCTCGCCGGCTCCGGCAGCCCTGGCCATCGCCTCCTCCGCGCCGGCGTAGTCGGCGCGCTCTGCCAGGGTCAGGCTCAGGGCGTACAACGCCGGGCCGTGATCCAAGGCGGCGCCGGCCCGGTGCCAGTACTCAGCCTGCTCGGACTCCTGGGTCCGAAGCGCCAGCTCGCCCAGCAGCACCATCGCTCGCGGGTCCTGTCCCGTTGCGCCACGCCACAGGGCACGGACGGCCTGCTCCGACTGTCCCTGGTCATGCAGAACCAGGGCGAAGCTGTAGGCCAGCTCGAAGTCACCCAGCTCGACAGCCTGCCGGTACCACCGCTCGGCTGAGGCCGGATCGTCGTGTCGCAGGGCGATCGCAGCAAGGCTCTCCATGGCCCGGGTGTGCCCGCCCCGGGCAGCAGCCTGGAACCAGTGCTCGGCCTTGCGCTCGTCACCGCAGCCTGCTGCGGTGACTCCCAGGCGGAACAGCTCCTCGGCACTGTGCCCCTTCGTCTCCAGGCTGAGGGCACCGTCGTCGGAGTCGAAGAGGCCCGGCTGTATGGCGCTCGTGTCGTTCACCTGCCACCTCTTGCGCGGGGTGGACGCACCTGCGGCGTGCGCCGCGGCATACCGTCTGGCAGGTCTTGCACGTCTAGAGAGTGAAGCCGGTGAAGAACGGGGTGGTGTTGGCGAGCATCCAGCGGGTGAACTCGCTGGCGTCCGCGTCGAAGACCACGTCGACCGAGTACTGCGGCGTGGCGTTCTCGACAGCCGCCGCGACCGCCTTCATCACTGCTTGGCGCTGGTGGTCATCGACCTGAACCAGGTCCACTGACAGCACCAGACCCGGTGGCTGAGAGCCCACGGCCGCCCAGCAACGTCGGGCAGCCCTGACCCCAGGGATGTCTTGCAGCAGAGCGGCGACCCGGGTGAGGAAGTCCACCGGCTCGACGGCTGGGTCGCCCAGCATCACGGACGTCTCAGCCTTCACCGTGCGTGTCTGGCCTTGCAGCTGCTGGACCGCCGCTGCTTCCAGGGGCATGCCCAGGTCCCCGCCGGGGTTGATGACCACCCCGACACCTTCGGGGAGGTAGGTGACGAACTCGTTCATGGGGGGATTGACCATCGGTGCCTCGCCCAATGTGCTCTCGAGCTGGTGCCGGGAGGTGAAGACCGGGACGTACGGCTTGGCGTCCAGGGTGATCGTCTGCATCGTGCCGCCGGCACCGTCCCCGGACTGGTCGAGGGGGACCCACACCCTCGCCTGGGCAAGGTCTTCGAGCCAGGACTCGACGGTGCGCCCGCCCTGCGAGGCGGCGACCAGCCCCTCTTCGAGCTCGTTGACGGGGAACTGTCCGATCATGATCTGTCCTTGGTTTCGGGGTCCGTGGCGGGCGTCGGTGTGCTGGTGACTATCTCGATGGCAGCCCCGTATGAGGTCTCGAGGGCGACGATGAACGGCGCGGGTTCGGGAACGTATGGGTAGATCATCACCGTGGGCGGAACCGCGACCTCCCTGTAGAGGGCCAGGGTGCTGGCCAGCGGGTCTGGGGTGCTCACCCGAAGCATCGTTCGTGACCAAGGCCCCCGGGTATCGAGTCGGGTGGCCCCCTGCTGCATCAGCTGATCCACCAGCTGTGCGAGCCAGGCAACCGCGTCCGAGCTCGGCTCGGCCGCCATCTCGGTCCTGAGCCTCCGCTGGTCCGGAGAGGAGCCAGGAGTCGTCCACTGCCTGTAGGCCTCATCCCACACCTGATCGAGGGTTTCGGCGGTGATTCGCGAGAGCTCTACGAACCGGCCCTCGGAGACCTCCCCGGAGGCCCCATGGACCCGACTGACGTGGGCCGAGCCGGTGGCGAAGTACGTGCAGCCGACACCGACGTATGCCGAACCGGTCTCTGCGCTCACCCGGCCGCGCCTCATCACCGCCATGGGGGCGGGGGTCTGTGGCAGTATCTCCTGCGCGCCGTCGTCGACCAGTGAGACGACGCTGTCGCCGTCGGAGATACTGCCACAGACCCCCGGAGCCGACCGTTACTTGACCGCCATGAGCCAGCACCGCGCCGCCAGCCCATACGAAAGCGATCTGTCCGGCGCTGATCTCTCGATGGTCGCCGTCCCGCACCAACACTGGTCTACTCACGGCGCCAGCCTATGTAGCCCGGGGGCCACCCATTCGACAGGCACCTTGCGAACAAGGACCTGCTGGCCACCCCCGACCAGGCTGCTCTCCGAGAAGATCGCGCCGACCTGAGGGCCTGCCGCGCCTTCGTAGATGACGGTCCCCTTCGGCATAACCGCCTGCACGTAGTGGGTCGCCTGGGCCTTGGTCACCAACAGCGCCGCGTCAGGATCCCTGAGCTTCCACTCGGGGTGCAGCGCCAGGTCGAGCTGGGCTTGCAGTGGCCCGAGGGGCTTCTCTCGTGTCCAGAATTCACCGTTGGACCTCCCGTCAACGGTCACGACGCGATACATCAGCGTGTCCTCCGCCAGCGCCACCTCGTCATAGCTCGCGCTGCGAAACGTGTTGGCCTGCTCCGCTTTCAGGGGGCCGGCCTCATCAGCTGGTGTCCAGCGTCGCCGGACCGTGCGCAGGCCGGGCAGGACACGCTGCGGGCCGAGGCCGAGACCCTGACGAAGCTGGCAGTGCTGCTGCGTCGGCATGCCGGCCAGGTCGCCGAGCACCTGCAGGTGCTGGCGGATGTGGCGCGCAGGGCGGAGTTGGTCGCCGAGCAAGGTGTCGACGCGGTCGGCGACGCCGCCGTCGCCGCGGCGGCGGGCGTGGTGTCCGACGGGGTGTCTGCAGCGTTGGCCCCGGTGGAGTCGGCGGGGCGCTGGTTGGGTCAGTGGTGAGCGCCGCGGCAGAGTCGCTGACGGCGCGTCTGGTTCTCGATCCCGCCGAGCTGATGGCCGTGCACGCCTGCCTGCCGCCGGGGATGCGTGCGGGCGAGACGCCCGCAGGCGTGGATGAGCCGGGGGCCGTGGATGAGCGGGTGCTGGCCGGGTTGCGGGACCGTGGGGTCATCGACGCCGATGGTGGGGTGAACCGTTCGGTGCTGGCCGGGCTGGTCCTGCTCGCGGATCCGGGGGCGGTGCGCCTGTCGGTGGTGGCCGCGGGCCCGGCCATGGTGCGGCGTACGAGCATCGCTGCTCCGATGCGTTGTTGGCGGGGCTGACGGTCCAGGAGCCTGGTGGTCGGGCCGAGCAGTTCCTGGCCCGGACGCAGCAGGTCGCCGGCGAGGTGGTGCGGTTGCTGCCGGCCCTGGGCGTGACGCCCGTCCCGGGCCGGGTGGGGTTGTATGACCAGGAGCCGGGTCTGCTGCTGGCCGCGGTGGACCGGGTGTCGGCGTTCAGCGGGCACGGCCGGGAGCCGGCCGGGGATCTCGATCCGGGTTCGGGCGCGGACGCCACGGCGGCGCTGGCGGAGGGCTTTGCGGGTTCGTTCGAGGTGACCTTGTCGTTGCCGGCGGGGTCGGTCGCGGACGCCCGTGCGCTGGACCGGTTGCTGTGGGTGAGGACGGATGGTGGCTGATGGTCACTGCGGCCGCACGCGGACCGGGAAGGGCGGGCCCGCCTGGACGTGGTGCCCGTCGAGCCCGGGGAACTGGCAGCGGAGCTGGCTCCGATGCTGACAGCGGCGGCGCTGGCCCTGGGTGGGCTGGCGTGAGCGGCAGGTGGGAGTCCACCGGGGGCGCCGGCGGGTATCTGCGCGAACTATGACGACATGGAGTCGCTGTCGGGGCTCTACGGCCGGGCCGCACTCACTCTGGCCGAGGTGGCCGCGGAGGTCGCGTTCATCGCGGCCTCGGGCGAGCTGTTGGAGTCCGCGGTGCTGTCCCCGGGCAGCTACGCGCAGGTGATGAGGGTGATCGGGGAGCTGGAACTGGGCAGGACCGGTCTGGCCGCGAGCGGGCTCGAGCTCGGGGAGCTGTCGCTGCACCTGCGCCAAGCGGTGCTCGCCTACCAGTTCGTGGACGCGGCGATGAGCAAGCTGACCGTCGGCGCGCAGGAGCTGGGTGGGTTCGTCGTGGGCGCGGCGTTGCCGGTGATCGCGATCCCCGCCGCCGGGCTCGTTCTGGGCCGGGAGTCAGCTCGCGACCTCCCAGGGTTCCTCGAGGACCTCGTTCATGGGCGGGCGAGCCTGTCCTCGTTCCCTTCCCGGGTCCTGTCCACCACCGCAGATGACGCCAAAGCCTTCGTGATGGCCCATCCCGGTGTGCTGCAGGACGGCATCGGTGGGGCCCCCGGCCTCGAAACCGGCCTGCAGGCGTGGGTCCCTGCCACGATCCGGGGGTTGCTCCCGTTCCCGGGTGTCCCGCGGGACTACCCGCAGGCGGTGCAGAACCTGGCCGGGTTCTTCCGCGACGGGAACCCCGTCGTCGGTCCCGGCGGGCATCAGCAGCCCGGTGACAACACCAGTCCCAGCTCCGTCCGCGACCTGTTCAACGGCGTCGACCGACGTCAGCGCCGCAGCCTTGGAGCTGTCTCGGGGGAGATCGGGGTGCAGCGCCTGGCGGGACCCGATGGTGTCGAGCGGTTCGTGGTGCAGTTGCCCGGGACCGAGAGCTGGGCGCTGACGCCGGGCAGTACCGACCGCGACCTGTCGACTAACCTGCACACCATGGCTGGAGACTCCACTATGTACATGCGTGGCATCGAGGCGGCCATGGCCCAGGCTGATATCCCGCCCGGTGCCCCTGTGATGCTGGTCGGGCACAGCCTGGGCGGGATGACGGCCGCTGCGCTGGCCGCTGACCCCGCGTTCCGGCAGCGTTTCAACGTCACCCAGGTGGTGACCGCGGGCGCGCCGATCGGCCGTTTCGAGGTGCCTGCCGGGGTGCAGGTTCTGGCGGTGGAGAATCGCAACGACGTGGTCCCGGCGCTGGACGGGGCCGACAACCCCGACCGGGCCAACGTGACGACCCTGACCTTCGGCGCCAACAAGGGCGATGTCGGCAAGAACCACTCCCTACATGACGCCTACGCGGTGGCCGCGGAGAACCCGCCGACCGGGGACCCGTCGTATGCGGCGTGGCTGGAGTCTGCGCGAGGGTTCCTGAACCCGGCGAACCAGACCAGCACCACCGGCACCTACGCCATCACCCGCGAGCCAAGCTCATGAGGCGACCCTCGGTCCTGGCCGTGGCAAGCGTGGTCCTGGCCGCGGTGTGCGTGGGGCTGCTCACTGGTTGCGACACCGGCCCCCGCTTCGGTGCGGAAGAGGCCGCCCACAAGAAGGCTCAGGACACGATGATCCGCGAGCTCGAGGCGCTGCCCGGGGCCAAAGTCACCGCGACCGTGGATAGCAGTCTGGACGGCGGGCAGAACAACGTCATCGTGGACGCGCGACTGCCCGCGGCGGCTACCGTGGCACAGGCCAACGCACTCGGCGACAGCATCGAGCGCACCGTCTGGCTCAGCCACCTGGACCCGCTGGGCGACATTGGCGTCGACATCACCCGTCAGGGCAGCAGGGTCTCGGTGCAGCAGAGGCTCTACCAAGATCGCCGGCCGCTGGGTGTCAAGTACGGGCCCAGACCCGATGGCCTCCCCGGCTGACTCACCTTGACCGTGGATGACAGCGTGGTTCTGGCGGTGGAGAACCGCAGCGGTCTGAAAGGCTTTCCGGGCGAGAACCAGTCCCTGAGCGACGCCCACGCGGCGGCTGCGGCGGACCTGCCAACCGGCGACCCGTCCTACGCGGCAAGGCGGGAGTCTGCGCGGGGGTTCCTGAACCCGGCGAACCAGACCAGCACCACCAACACTTACGCCATCACCCGCGAGTCCGGCTCATGAGGCGACCCTCGGTCCGGGCCCTGATCTGCGTGGTCCTGGTCGCGGTGAGCACGGGGCTGCTCGCAAGTTGCGGCGACATCGTCAATTTCGGTTCGCAAGAAGCCGCCGACGCCCAGAGGAAGGCGAGTGCCGATCTGATCCGCCAACTCGAGGCGCGACCCGGCGCCAAAGTCACCGCGACCGTCGAGAGCAGCCTGGACGGCGGGCAGAACAACGTCATCGTGGACGCACGACTGCCTGCGGCGGCCACCGAGGCACAGACCAACGCCCTCGGCGACAGCATCGAGCGCACCGTCTGGCTCAGCCACCTGGACCCGCTGGGCGACATCAGCATCGACATCACCCGTCAGGGCAGCAGGGTCTCGGTGCAGCAGAGGCTCTACCAAGACGAGATTGATACTCGGCCGCTGGGTGTCAAGTACGGGCCCAGACCCGACGGCCTCCCCGGCTAATCCGACCCTGCTTGCGGCCGCCGATGGGAGTATGGCGGGTGGGGTGGTGTTTGTCCTTCGCTGCCCCACGGTGGCAGTGCCCTGCCACCGATTACGATCGAGGGGAACGTTGGTAGCCAGCCACTCTGGGGTTGTCGGGGTTTGTCCGGGTTAGCGGGTTCGAGTGAAGGAACTGACGTTGAAGCACACCATTGCTGTCCTGACCTGCACCGCCGCGCTGGTCTCGAGCCTGACCGCCTGCGGCGACGACACGTCCACGTTGCCTCAGCCCACCGGCGGATCGAGCCCCTCAGCGACCACCACGATTCGGCCGACCACGACCCCACCCACCGCCACCACAACAGGCCCGGGCGTCCTGGCCTCGCACTCGACCTACAACTACAACGGCCTGACGTTAGTGGTGAACCTACCCACCGATATCCCGGCTGCGTCCCAGCCCTACATGCGGCTGTTCTCGGAGTTCCTCCAGGCAGACGGGCGAACGATGGCGACGAACAAAGTCGACCCGGCCATTGCAAGGCTTGCCTCTGCGGCCGTTGTGGTGGAATACAACTACTGGATCGTCGGGGAGTCGGTTCAGGGGATCGGCTCAGTGATCTACACGTTCAGCAAGGTCATCACTAATCCACCCGGCTATCCCATCTCCTTCTCTGGCTGCCTCGACCAGTCCAAACTCCGACAAGTCCGCAAGAACGGCACCCACTTCGACGACAACAGCAACAAGGACCATAAGCTCAACGTGGTGGCGACCATCGATCGCGGGAAGACAGGCCCCACAGTGACCAGGTTCACCTTCGATAACGGACCATGCTGATGGATACTCGAGCCGGACTGGAACCCCAAGATCAAGGGCAAACGACGGCACCCTGGTGAACTTGGACACCTGGTTCCGGCCGAACAACGCGCCCCACGCGGTGGCCGCGGCGGACCTGCCGGCCGGCGACCCGTCATACGCGGCGTGGCGGGAGTCTGCGCGGGGGTTCCTGGACCCGGCGAACCAGACCAGCACCACCGGCACGTACGCCATCACCCGAGAGCCGGGCTCATGAAGCGACCCTCGGTCCGGGCCCTGATATGCGTGGCCCTGGCCACGGTGAGCACCGGGCTGCTCGCAGGTTGCGGCGACATCGTCAATTTCGGTTCGCAAGAAGCCGCCCACGCCCAGAAGAAGGCTGGTGCCGATCTGATCCGCCAGCTCGAGGCGCTGCCCGGCGCCAAAGTCAACGCGAAGATTGAGAGCAGCCTGGACGGCGGGCAGAACAACGTCGGTGTGCAGGCACGGATGCCCGCGGCGGCCACCGTGGCACAGGCCAACGCCCTCGGCGACAGCATCGAGCGCACCGTCTGGCTCAGCCACCTGGACCCGCTGGGCCTGATCGGCATGAACATCACCCGTGAGGGCAGCAGCGTCCTGGTTGTCCAGAGGCTATACCAGGATGAGATTGAGACTCGGCCGCTGGGTGTCAAGTACGGGCCCAGACCCGATGGTCTGCCCGGCTGACACACCATGACTGTGGATGACATCGTGGTTTTGGGGTTGGAGAACCGCAACGACCGGTTGGGCGCTCTCGGCGAGATCCACTGCCTGGGCGGCGCCTGCGCTTTCACTGGCGAGTCGGGCTCATGAGGCGACCGCCGGTCCTGGCCGTGATAGGCGTGGTCCTGGCCGCGGTGTGCGTGGGGCTGCTCGCTGGTTGCGACACCGGCCCCCGCTTCGGTGCCGAAGAGGCCGCCCACAAGAAAGCCCAGGACACGATGATCCGCGAGCTCGAGGCGCTGCCCGGCGCTACAGTCAAGGCACGCGTCACCAGCAGCCTGGACGGCGGGCAGAACAACGTCGGTGTGCAGGCACGACTGCCCGCGGCGGTCGCCGTGGCGCAGGCCAACGCGCTCGGTGACAGCATCGAGCGCACCATCTGGCTCAGCCACCTGGACCCGATGGGCCGCATCAGCATCGACATCACCCGTGAGGGCAGCAGCGTCTCGGTGCAGCAGAGGCTCTACCAATTCGAGATTGATACTCGACCGCTGGGCGTCAAGTACGGGCCCAGACCCGATGGCCTCCCCCGCTGACACACACCTTGACCGTGGATGACAGCGTGGTTCTGGGGTTGGAGAACCGCAACGACCGGTTGGCCGTTCTCGGCGAGATCGACTGCCTGCGCGACGCCTGCACTATCGCCGGCGAGTCGGGCTCACGACGCGGCCCTCGGTCCTGGCCGTGATAGGCGTGGTCCTTGCCGCGGTGTGCGAAGGGCCGCTCGCTCGGCCCACCGGTTGCGATCGTCGGGTACGTTGAGAGGACGGCCCCAGATGAGCGGGTGGAGGCCTTTGGCCTCCACGCTGACGGTTCGACGAGCGACGACGAGGCTCCAACATCGTGTTGACAGCAGGTTGGTCAATTTGAGTGCGCCGATGTGAGGCGTTTGCCCGCATTAGAGCAGAATCGCACGAGTGAAGTCCCCCCGTTGTGTTGCGTCAGTGTCCGTTGTCGCTGTTGCGCTGCTGGGGTTGAGCGCCTGTGGCAGTGACAAGCCCTCCGGGTTGGCACCCTTCACGCCGAACTCGAGCACATCACCGACGTCAGCGTCGAAATGGACCCAGGAGCAGCAGCAGGTCATCGATAGCTTCTTGGCCTACCGTGCGCTGATCGCGAAGTATCGGAGGGGTGCGAGGGTGGACAGAGCCTTACTGCGGAGTGTGGCCACGGAGCAACGCGCAGTTCAGGCCGAACAAGGAATCGTTGGGGGGCTTACCTTGGGATTCATCTTGTCCGGCGACGACGACGTGGAAGAGATTCGCGCCGTGACGGTCACGGGGGCGAAGTCAAAGCTAACCGAGTGCTGGATCGGTCGGAGCTACGGGGTGAAGAAGTCGGCCTCTCCGCCCGTCACGGCAAAGCCGTCGACGCCACGCATCGTGAACGTTAACCTGACCCGCTCGGCCGGCACATGGCGTGTGGCTGGATTCACCGACGGCGCAGCATGCGCCGCCAGGGGATAAGGACTGTGAGCATCCCGAAAATGATACTCAGGGCCAGCCTCGTCATGCTGCTGGCTGGACTTCCTTTGGCAGTATCCAACGGAACCGCGTCCGCGGCTGACTGCTCCGTTACGAGCGTCGCCGACGGGGTCTACCAGACTGTGTGCCCGGGTCAACCGGGCAGCACGCAGCGACCGGCAGCTCCAACAGGGATCCCTGCCGCTTCGTGTGACCTCCACACACCGCTGGCGCCTTCCGGCGCAGCCTTGTACTGCGCGGGCACGACACCGTGCTACGACTCGGCTTCGGTGGCGATCCTCAATCCGCCAGATCCTGCGACGCAGCCCACGCCTGACACGAAGTGGCACACCCAGATTTGCCTTCTCACGAACGGAAGTTGGAGAGGCAATGCCCTGTGGGATGCTCAGCCCGCCCAGCCACCGTCATTGGCAGTCCAGGCAACGGAGGCCATTGGTCGGATTCAGCTGCCCACGGCAACTCTGCGGTTCAACCCCACGAACCGGACCCTGGTCCACCTTGCTACGTGGTTCTGGGCGGAGGGCTTGGACGGGCAAGTACGCAAGGGCACGTCGGCACTCGGCTTGGTCGCGTATGCGACCCCGGACCGACTGCAGGTCGACCCGGGGGATGGATCGGGCGCGGTCACCTGCAAGTGGGTGACTCCCAAGTCCGACAGGTGCACGTACCGATACCGGCGTTCCTCCCTGGCTGGCTCTGCGCTCGGACTCAACGGGGCTCCGGCATACAAGGCGACGGCCACGGCATTCTGGACTTTACGTTTCGAGCTCGACGACGTGGCGATCCGTGTTCCGGGTGCACCGCCGGAACTGCACAGGGACGTAACGAGCGCGCCCGTGGTGGTCGTCGAGGTTCAGACGATCGTCACCAGTGCGTGCTGAGACGGGGCTACGGAACTGTGGGTCCAGGTGACTGGAATGCACTGGAGGTCGATCCGTCGGGGTGCCGAGCGTGTCGGCGGCGATTCGGGAGCACTCGAATCTAGTTGCGAACCAGCGCCGGGTCTGCGACGGGATCAACGTGGCGCGCGGGGACCCCACCCTGGGGGCGCGGTTGGCGAGGTTCACCACGATGTGGGGTTCAGCCGCGGGCGCGTTGGCGCATGAGCTTGACCTGCTTGGCGTCGAGCTGGCGAAGTCAGCCGACAGCGTGGTCGCCACAGATCGGGCCGGCCTCCGATGAGCGGGTCGTATGCCCAGTACTCGTATGTGGGCGATGACCCCGCCGGGGTTGAGTCGGCGATGACTGACCTGCAGGGCATTGGCGGGGTGTTAGGTTCCCTGGCCGGTGAGGTAGCTCTTGGCTACCTCATTGCGGGTGGCCGCCAGCCACTGGTCCCACTCTTGTGGGCTTTGGGGCGGACGGTCGGCGTGCAGCATGAGCCTCCCTGACAGACTGGACAGCGCCCGCGCCGCATGAGCAGCAGGTGGCGGCTGGTCCTGTCCATCGGCAGGGGTGGTCCCTTGTGTCGCCGATCGGCCCAGTTTCATGGAAGTGAGACGTCTCTACCGAAGCGCCGACCCCACCGCCGCACCCAGGTACCTCCAGTCCCAGAAGTTAGGTCCGGAGTTGGGTGTCAGAGGTCGCAGGGTGCGCGACTCAGCTTCTGTGGGTCGCTTCGGTCCCCCTGCTTTCGGGCGAGCACTGGTGCTGCCGTACGGCCGTGGTTCGCCGTCCGCAAGGCGCCACCGACCTCGCCAAGAAGGTCCGCACTGAAGCTCGCGAAGACTAGGCGACTCGCTCTGACCAGTCGACTCGAATCTCCGGCTCCGTGCCATTAACGTGCCTTTACGACAGGCATCCAAGGGACACCCCAGGCCGCTCGGGACCACGAAACACGCAAAGAACCAAGCACAAACCCCATGAGTTCAAACAGTTCCCAAGCTGACAGTGCGGGTTCGATTCCCGTCACCCGCTCCACACGCGAAAAGTATTGCCATACATACGAGTTGGGCGCCATCTTTCATCTGGGGCGGCGCCCGGTGGCATCAGGAATCAGCACTCGGGCCATGACTGCGTGCCATTACCCATGCGGGCGGGACTGTCAGCTCATCGGTGTAAGTGGCCCGACATGCTGAGCTACGGCTCGGCTCGAGGGGGTCGACATGACCGAGAAACGGTTGGACGTCAGTCCAAGCCCTCCAGACATTCGATGCCCGCCGGGTTGGAGGTTTGGGACTGAATCGCCGCAACCAGGCCGGGGAAGCCCAGAGCTAGACGGGCACGGTCCTCGGGGCCAGCGCAGATGTTGGCAGTGATGAGGTTGCGTTTGAAATCGCCGCACTCGCATTCACCATCGTGTTTGAGATAGCCGCAAGCGTCGCGGACGTCGCTGGGATTGACATGCATGTGGTCCATGGTTTCCGTTCGGCGCTGGGGTAGGGGCGACTGGCGGAGGGCGGCCACGAGGAACAGCATCCGCGACATCCCCGGCAGGACGTCCAGGGGGTCCGCTCAGGGTCGTCGTGGCGGGTAACCGGCTGGCGCATCAAGACCATAAGGTCCCAGTCGTCACGGTCTTGAGAGGGGTGACGCCGGCCAGTCAACTGTGTGCGGGCGTCAGCCACGGCGTCGAAAACGAGATCCCGCACCGCCTCCAGTGCCCGGTCGCCGTTCCGTTACCAACGAACCCTAATTGACTCTCGACGCCGCCATCTGCAGGCACGTGGCATCGCGCGGAACGAGTTACACCGGCCCGGGGCTGCGGATGGCGTGCCTGGTGAATGCCATTAGCCATGCGGGACGGACTGTCAGCTCAGCAGACCCCTAGGCGGTCTACCCGGCGCCAATCTCGAGGTGGTCGCCGTCTCGCATCAGCGCTGTTTCATCCACGAAGCCGGACTCGCAGGCCGGTGGGAATCCACTTGAGTCGGGTTTCCTCTGCGCTATGACTCGACCGGGCTGCCCCCGACCACGAGGTGGCAGCGAATGTGGGCTTTGACCGGAGCCGACAGCGGCTGGCCGCCGACGCTCTGGCTCAGGTCTTGCTCGTACAAGATCCGCACTCTTTCCCCGTCGCGAATCACCTGCTCGCCCCGGATGATCAGAGGGGCTCCGCCCACTGAAAGGCGTATCGCGTGGGGTGTGCTGTCCAGGGTCTCCAGACTTGGCAGGCCCAGCGGGTTGGGGTCCGCGGGGAACATAAGTCGGACCTTGGCGGACATTGTTGTTGCCATCAATGCTGGCGTAGCACCTGCCAGGTTGGGCCTCATCGGGTCCGCGCCGGCTCGCAGCAGTATGCCCATGACCTCTGCGTGCTCGCTTCCTTCAATGACTGCGACCATCAAGGGGGTGTTGCCGCACTCATCAGGCAGTTCGAGATCGGCCCCACGTTCGATCAGCAGGCCCAAGCTCTCCGTCCTACACCAGGCAGCCGCCAGAAAACATGCGGTGCGACCCAGGGGTCCGCGGGCGTCGATGGGGAGGCCGCCGTCCAGGGCCGTGGCCAGTGCCTTGCGGTCGTCAGTGTCTATGGCGGCGAACAGATCAGATTCTGGCGAGCTCATCGACGTAGTCTGACAGCCACTGACTCAGATCACGATGTCGGATCCGCCGAGCCGTCGCAGGGCATCAATAGATTCCTGGTCACCACTGGCTGCGCCCCGCTCGTACCAGCCAAGGGCTTCCCTCGACTGCTTGTGCGACTCGGCCAGAGCACCGAGGGTGCCCATTGCTCGCTTCTCGCCAGCCTCCGCGGCCTCTACCATGGCCTTTTCCGCTCCGGCATAGTCGGCGCGGTCTGCCAGGGTCAGGCCCAAGCCAAAAAGCGCGGGGCCATGATGCAACGCGGCGCCAGCCCGGTACCAGTACTCTGCCTGCTCGGGCTCCTCGGTCCGACGGGCATCGCCCAGCAACACCATCGCTCGGGGGTCCTGTCCGGTCGCGGCGCGCCACAAGGCGCGGACGGCCTCCTTCTGCTTTCCCTGCTCCTGCAGAACCAGGGCGAGGTTGTAGGCCAGCCCAAGGTCACCGGACTCGACAGCCTGCTGGTACCACCGCTCGGCTGAGGCCAGGTCATCGCGGTCCAGGGCGATGGCAGCGAGGCTCTCCATGGCCCCGGTGTGCCCGCTCTGTGCTGCGGCCTCAAACCAGCGCTGTGCCTTGGACTCGTCGCCACGGTCAGCCGCTTCAACTCCCAGGTTGAACATGGCCTCGGTGCTTCCCTGTTCAGCAGCCCTCTCATACCAACCAGACGCCTCGTCGGCAGACCTCTGCGAGTCGGCAACGAGGCCCAAGCCGAACGTTGCCGCGGCGTAGCCACTCTCGGAGGCTCTCGTCAGAAGCGCAATGGCCTCTTTGGTGTGGCCTTCGCTGGCCAGACTGAGCCCGCGATCCGTGATGCCGGCGAGATCCTGTGCTGTGGCTTGCTGGTCCGTGCGTTGTCCGTCGTTCACTTCGTTCTCCTCTCCTGCCGCCGCGGGGATGGCAGGTCGGCTTGGTCCTGAGACAAATCGCGTTCCGTCTCCATCACCCGGGGCCGCGCGCATGGATCACGACCTCACGACCGGTCGTGAGGTCGACCTTGATGACACGCGTTACGTTGACGTTCCTCTTGAGCGCCTTGAACTGCTCGTGCCAGACGGCATCCTTTCGTACCGAGCGTCCCATCACGACATAGACATCACCACTGACCCCACCCGCATACCTCGTGGAGATCTCGGTCCAGCGTGCCCGAACGGCAGCGTCACGGCTCCATGTAGGCATTGCGATGCCGCGGTCCTCAAGGAGCCCCTCAAGGGTGGTCTTTCCCTTTGACCGGGTGAACTCTTGTGCCAGAAACCGTCCTTTCCGGTCATCTCCTGCCTACAAGTCGGAGTCTGGGTTGCGACCGATGTGAGCACCAGTCCAGAAGACTGCCTCTCCCGGACTGGTGCTCACATCGCCAGTCATGGAGTCCCCGAAGGCTTCGATCTGATCCGGGTGCAGCGAATGTGAGATGTGGCTCTTGTCGGTCCGCTCGAACGCCTCCGCGATCTCTTCGAGGTGTCTTGGGTCAACGAGATCATCGCGGACTACGTCGCCGTGCCCTGGAGCTGCCATGACGGCAGCCAGCATCCTGGTCATCGATGACGAGAGGCAGAATCTTCGACTGTTCCCGGCCCTGCTTGGGGCTGAAGGCTGTGTCACGCGTTGCGCCGCCGCGGTTAGGGACGCAGGTAGATCCTCCTCCAGTGGAGGAGACAAGCCAGCGAGATCCAGAACACCTCGGCGGCAATAAAGATTGTCATAGCCGGATGGCCCGCAAGGGCGATGGCGTTGGCGAAGTGGGTCAGATAGCCCACGTGGTCAAGGGTGTGCACGCTGAGCCATGCGGTCAGGGCGTGCGAACCGAAGTAGACGAAGAGGCTGTTGCGACCGAGAGCGATCAGTGGCCAGGCCCAGCGAGTGGGGGCAGGTAGGTCACCGCTGCGCGGACCTGCATCCACCGCGAGGTGGGCCACGAGGAGAACAGCGGCGGCGCAGGCCCCGATGAGGAGGGCGAAAGGGGGTGTCCATTGCTTCTTGAACGCCGGGACGAACACGTCGAGCAGGGCAGCCAACGCCAGGGCACTGAGGATGATCGACCCAACCGACAGAACGGACGCTCGCTTACCTCCGCCCTTGCGAGATTCCAAGAGTGCATGGCCCACAGTGGCACCGAGGCAGGCGGTGACGACGGCTCCGACGATCGAGATCAGGCCTTCGGGGTCATAGCCCACCGAGCCGTTCCGGTAGAGGTGATTGGCCCCAAAGATGGCGTAATCG
>PMJN01000037.1 GCA_003157445.1 Micrococcales bacterium | reverse complement strand
ATCGCTTCGCGAGCATTGGCGGAGTTGAGCTGGATCTCCCCGTGCGGTCCACACCGGTGCGTGCACCAGATCTGTCTGCATGATCATCGTCGACACCAACGTCGTGTCCGAACTGATGAAGCCGTCGCCGTCTGCGCTGGTGATCCAGTGGGTACGGGCCCGAACCGGCAGCGAGTTGTTCACAACCTCGATCACGCTCGCCGAGATCCTCTACGGCATCGCCCGGCTGCCCGGCGGGCGCCGCAAGGAACTCCTGCGATCCACCGCATAAGAGGTGTTCGCGGCCTTCGAGGATCAGGTGTTGCCCTTCGACTCCACCGCGGCCACGCACTATGCGGAGGTCGTCGGGGGCCGCGACCAAATCGGACTACCGATCGATGGGTTTGATGCGCAGATCGCCTCCATCTGCCGCGCCAAAGGCGCAGCTCTGACCACGCAACCTGAAGGACTTTCGGCACACGGACGTCAACCTGATCGACCCGTGGCAACGCCCGTAGTCCTCGAAAATCCCGTCTCGTTTGCAAGCAATGGCAGGTGTTGCCACGTCGGCCCCGCATCAAAGGCGCCGACGGCGAACGGCACGAGGAGCATCGCCCACGCCCCGTGTTGATTCGGCACCCAGCCTTGTTCACGAAGACGTCGGTGTGCCTGCAGCCCCGGGCTACGTGAGCGTGGCCCAGCTGCGTCCCAGGCTTGGATCTCGGCGTTGGTCGCCAGGCGGCCCTCGTCGTCGGCCTGACCTCACGGGCAGTGACCGGCTAGAGCATGATGCTGGGCATGAGAGTCACTGCGGAGACCTACGACCCTCGATGGCCCCAAGACGTCGAACGCATCAGGCACGATCTCGAGGCGAAGATCCTGAAACGTGCCGGGACCATCGTCCCTGGTGATCAGTATTCGCGCGGCGACAGCCTCGCCCCATGAACGGCAGCCTGCCAGTTGCCCCGCCACCAGGCTGGCACAGTGACCCGACGGGCCGCGCGAAACTCAGGTTCTGGACGGGGCGGGAGTGGGCCCAGTGGGTCTGGGACGGGACAACGATGGCTGCGGATCTGCATCCGATACGGAGGCCCCTCAACAGATCCGACCTTGACCACCTCAAGTTCATCGACAGGGTATTCCTGCCCGAGGCCAGAGCCAATGGCCAGATCACGCCCAACGATGACGCCAGGCTGGGAGCGCTGCTTCGTCAGCTGACGGCGGAGGCCAGAGGTGTCGTCGCTCCGTCGCGCGCTGAAGCTGCCCCCGTCACGACACCGGTTCCGCCACCAGCGGTCACGCCGACCCCCATGCCCGCACAGGCCCCAGCGGCAGAACAGGCCCCCACTCTCCCACCAACGCCTCCGCAGGCCCAACCACGTCCAACGCCCGGGCCAGCCCCAACGCCCGCACCGCTCCCGCAACCGACGGTTTCGGCCTGGAGGTCGGAGTGGACCGCGCCGGCCCAGACACCTCCCCCCACCCTCCCCTCCGTGACTGGCGGGGTCGGCCCAGCTGGTGCGCCTCCGGCGAGGGTTCAGGCTCCCCGGCCGGCCCCCGAAAGAAGGCCTGAATCGGCTTTCAGCAGATGGTGGACTCGCACGGTCCAGGCCGTCGGCTCTGATCTTGCGCTCCACGGGCTCGCCTACCTGGGCGTTCTGCTGTTCTTCGTGGGGGTCTTCGGGCTTGTCGTCTTCGCATTCGGGGACGTCACGCCGGGCCTGCGCCCTCTGGCCGAGCTCGTCATCGCCCTCGCGCCGTTCGTTGCGGGTGCCATGCTGCTGAAGCGTCACGCCACCACCGTCGGCCGCGCCCTGGAGGTGTTGGGCGGCGTCCTGCTTCCCGTCATGGTCCTGACCTCGTTCGTCGACGACGTCGCTTTCCCGCCGGACGTACACGGCATACTCCTGGTCGTCGTCCTCACAGTGCTCACAGCACTCATTGCAGCCGCCTATGCCTGGTGGTCGAACAGGCGCGAGAAGAGTCCGCTCCGCTATCTCGTTGCTCCCATCGCGTGGTTGGCGGTCGCCATGGTCACGCTCGGGCTGGGACGGGCTGTTCCCGTGGGGAAGGAGGTCGCGGTCCCCTCCGCCGCGCAGGTGGCGGGCATCGCGGCAGCACTCGTGGTGACCCTGGTCTGGGCGCGTCTGCGTCCGCGGGCCAGGCTTGCCGGGCCCACCTTGTCGGTCGCGGGTCCCGGGCTGTTCGTCGTTGCCCTGCTTGCCGTGCTGACCTGGAAGGCGGAGGACTGGCCGACCGCCCCCGTTCTCATCTCCGGGATGCTGATGCTGGCTGCCCTCGAACTGCTGCGAGACCGTCTGCCCGTCGCCGTCCCGGGTCTCGCCGAGCCGCTGTGGTGGGCACTTGTCTGGTCCGCGCTGGTATCCGGCGTCGGGGTAGCGCCGGCAGGTGTGGCAGCCGCCATCGGCTTCGTGCTCATCACCGAGGTCGCAGCGGCCGCACGGCGGCCGGTCTGGGCCGTGGCGCTCCCGGCGATGGGCACTGTAGCGGCGCTGGCCTCGACCTGGTCTGATGCGCGTTGGGCGACGATGGCCTTCGCTGCCGCCGCAGTATGGGCGCTCGGACGCCGGATGGCGCCGTACGCCGTACCCGGTGCTGCCATCGCTCTCGACCTGGCGGCGGCGGTACTTCCGGCGTTCGCGCAAGCAGCACTGGCAGCGGCTTCGAACCCGCCGATCGCGGTGGCCGCCGGAACCGGGGTCGTCGTGCTCGCGACGCTACCGGCCGTGAAACCCCTGATGCGCAGGGACGCCGGCGACACCTTCTGGACTCTCTGGTGGTGGGCCGCCGGCACGGTGATGGTCCTTGCCGCCGCGGCGGTCTGGACGACCAACCTCAGCATCGGCCAGCAGTGGCTGATCACAGCCTCGCTCGTCGTGCTCGCGATGGCCGGCACCGTTGGCCCCATCCCCAGCGTGGGGCGGCCGTGGCCGGTGACCGCCCTCTTCACCGCGGCATGGTTCAGTGCCTGTGCCACGCTCGAGGCGCCGGACATGGTGCGGGTCGGCACGCTGGCGGTGGCGGGGCTGGCGTTGGTTGTGGGTGCGCATTCGCGGCGTTGGGGTTCTGGGCGGGAGCGCGCAGCAGGTGTGGGGGCTGTCCGTGTCGGGGCTGCCGGCAGCCTCGGGCTGGCCGGGCATGTTCTTGGTGTTGCGGCGGTGCTGGTGGCGACGTATGGCCGGTGGAGCCTGGTCGCCGCGGTGGGGCTTGGCACGGCGGGCTGGGTGGTGACCGCGGCGCGGGACGTCCGGGATGCCTCCCCGGTTGGGGAGGCACTGAGGCGCCTTGGCGAGTGGGCCGGGTGGCTGCCGGTCGTGCTTGCGGCGGTGGGCCTTCCGCTGATGGTGGCCCTGGCCCTGGACGCCGCGGGTGTGCTGGGCCTTGACCACCCGTGGGCGATGGCCGTGCCGGCTGTGGCGGCGCTGGTGTATTCGGCGGCGACCTGGCTGCGGCTTCCCGATCGGATCGGGGCCACTGCGGCATGGGGCGGCTTCGCCGCCGGGATTATCGCGTCATCGGTTGCGGCGGAGCGTCTTCCGCAGGCTCTGGCGCTGGGCGCGTTGGTGGTTTCGGTGGTGGTGCTGAGGCCGGACCGGCGGGCGCCGGTGATGACGTGGGTGGCCTGGGTGGCGCTGGCTCCGCTGGCCGGGCTGTTGACGGCCCAGGGGTGGCCGTGGTTCGACGGCCTGGACTGGCAGACCGCCGTAGTGCTGACCTTGGTGACGGTCGGCGGGGTCCTGCTGGTAGGCGGTGCGGCCAGTGACCTGCGTGGGCGCGGATGGGTGCCGCGGTATCTTCCGGCGCATATCTCGACGCTGGCCCCGGTGGTTGTCGGTGGTGTTGAGCTGGTGGCAGGTCTTGGCCTGGCCTACCTGTCGCTGACCCGTGATCAGGCAGGCTGGGTGAGTGCGGCGGTGGCCGGTGTCGTCCTGGCGACGGCTCTGCTGGTTCGGGTCGGCGCACTGGCCGGAGTGGGCACGGTTCTGGGCTGGACCGCGGCAGTCCTGCTGGCCGGTTGGCAGATCGACGTCCACCCATGGATCCCGGTAGTGGTGGCCCTGGCCCTGCTGGTGGTCGCCCAGGTGCTCTCCATGGCACCGGCGCCAGCAGAGACAGCGGCGCCGGCACCGGCGCCGGCACCGGCACCGGCACCGGCAGAGGCATCGGTAGAGACCGAAGCAAGGGTCGAGGTCGGGCTGAAGTGGTGGGCGCGCTGGGATCTTCCCCTGCTGGTCACCGCGGTACCCGTGGCCATCGCGGCGCTGGTTGCCGCAGGAAACACCCCCCACTGGGGCGCCACGTTCGCCGCGGTCGGGTTGGAGTGCCTGGCTGTCGGCCTCCGCCTCCGCCGCACCCTGGCAGTGGCCGTCCCGGTGGCCGCGGTCGGCGCCGCACTGGTACTGGCAGGTGCCAACAACGCAGGTGAGGGCTGGCTGGCGCTCGCCCTGCTTGGGCTGTCTGTCGCACTGACGGCCCTGGCCGCGTATACGCCCCGGAGCATGCGGCTGCGTTACCAGATCGGCGGGGCGCTGGCCGCGCTGGCGTCCTGGCAGGTCGCGACGGTCTGGCTCGGCTGGACGGTCCAACAGTCCATAGACATCACCGCAGCCGGCGCGGGGGTGTTGGCGGTGGCAGCCGCGGTGCTGGCCCGGAGCAACCTCATCGAGCGCTCCTGGCTGCTGGTCTGGGGCGGTATGGCCGTGGCCGTCGCAACCCTCGTGGCCGGGTACACCGAGGTGTTCACCGGGGTGGGGCTGGCGGACGCGACACCGAGCTGGCCCGTGGCGACGGGACTCCTCCTGGTGGCGGCGGCCCTTGTCATCAGCGCCGGGCCGCTCGCGCAGACCTGGATGCGCGGTCTCGGCATGGCGTTTGTCACGGTATCCATGGTGGAGGCCCTGCAAGCCGGGCATGCCGGTGCCGGTGTCCAGACTGCCGTGCTGGCCGTCCTCTCCGCTACCTCTGCGGTGCTCTCCCTGTCGCTGTTCGTCCGCCAGCGGGCGCAGACCTGGCAGAGGCCTCCCCTCGCTCTGGGAGTGACCTTCGCCGCCGGCGCAATCATGGTTGCAGTCGGGTCCGACTCGATGTTCCTGGTGCCCGGCCTTGCCGCAGCCGCCATAGAGGCAGCCGCCGCCGGCATCGTGCTTCGCAACACCAGGGTGGAGATGCTGTCCCCCGTGCTGGCCTGTGCGGCCTGGCTGGTGTTCAGCTCCGGGGCGATGAGCGACAACGCTCAGTGGGTCACCGTGCCGTTGGGTCTGGCGATCCTCACCGTCGTGGAGCTGTGGCGGCAGGACCGGAAACGATGTGGCGGGCGCCTGGCGGCCACCGAGATCGTGGTTCTGGAGCTGACCGGGGTGGCGTTCCTGGTCGGCGCCGCCTTCGTGCAGACCGTGACCGTGGCCGTCGCCTATGCCGCGCTGGCTGCCGTTCTGGGTCTGGCGGTGATCGGCTGGGGCGTCCTCACGCGGGTGCGGCGGCGGCTGGCTGCGGGTGCCCTGATCGTGCTCGCGAGCCTCGTCCTGCTGATCGCTGTGCCGCTGGTCGGGCTGATGCCGGCCTGGCGGGGGGCCGCTCTCTGGGTAGTCATTGCTGCGGTGGGCCTGCTGGCCCTGCTGATCGCGAGCTTCCTGGAGCAGGGCAAGGCCGCTGCTCAGAAGAGCATGAGCCGGTTCGGTGAGGCCACGGCGGGGTGGGAGTGAGGTGCAGCTGAGGGAGCCCTTGCGACAGACCGAAAATGACTCCGCGTGAGCCTCGATCCACGAGCGCAGTGAGGCGCCGACAACTCGAATCGAGGTGATTGGGATGGTGGGCCCCGCCATCCCTCACCGAACAGGGCGAGACCGGGACGAACGGAAAGACTCAACCTCGGGGCCTGCCGCCGCTGGCCCGGCAAGATTCCGTACATCGATCCCTTGCGGCGGCGGCCTCGGAGTGCCGCTGACCGGCGTTGACCGGGACAGGAGGATCCCGTCGCGCAAGGGGGAGTCTGGCCCGTCCGCTCACCGAGATCCGGTAATCGTGCGTACCGTTCTCGCCGAGTTGGCAAACTAGGCGCGTGATCCAACAGATGATGCTGTCGCCGAACGATTGGCAGGTCTGGCGAAGCCTCCGTCTCGCTGCACTGGCGGATTCTCCTGGTGCGTTCGGTTCCGCGTTGGCGGAGTGGACTGGACTCGGGGACGCCGAGCAGAGGTGGCGTGGACGTCTCAACACGGTCGAGCTCAATGTCCTGCTGACCTTGGAGGACCAGCCGGCGGGGATGGTCAGTGCCACTGCGCCAGATCGCGAGGGCGCAGTCGAAATGATCTCGTTGTGGGTCGTTCCGTTTGCTCGCGGTCATGGGGTCGGCGACGCTGCGCTTGACTGTGTCGTGGGCTGGGCGCACGCCGAGTTCGGGGACGTATCCGTCGTGCTGTCCGTCAAGACAGACAACACGCCAGCGATCCAGCTATACGGACGACACGGCTTCACCGACGCAGGCCGACCGCCTGAATTCGCCGATCCGCGTACGGGCACGCGCGGAGACCGTTCCTCCTGCGGGCTCGGGCGTCGTTCAGGTCATTCGATCTCACTGGGTGTGTGAGGAGCCCCCGCCCGTCATGGCGTTGGAAGCCACGAGATGGCTTTGGTTCATCAGCGGTTCCTTTCCGTGCACCAACCCGGCTACAGCTCGCTGCGGCGGAACGCGCTTGCGGCAAGTGAGAAGAGCACGGCCGCGAGCAGGAGCGATGTCAGCGCGGGCCACAGGACCGCGACGTCTTTTCCGGCCAACAGTGAGTTGGGCACCGTGGTGAGAGCCGCCGGTGAGTACGTTCCCGGGGGCTTCCAGATCGCCGCAATCGACACCAGCGCGTAGGCACCAAGCCCAACGCCCGCCGCTCCCGCAGCCGAGCCGATGAGCACCGAGAGGAGTGTCATCAAGGCGATGAACAGGACGCCGAACACCAGCCACACAAGCGAAGAGGACCACAGCGCAGATCCCGGCGCCTGAGCGAAAATCGCTGCCGTAACCCCCCACGTGACCAGCGTTCCGGCAACCACCAGGACGGCGAGGAACGCCGAGTGAACGACCGCTTTGGCGATGACGAACGCGGTGCGCGAGACCGGCTTGGTGAGCACCAGAACCGCTGTCCCGCTCTTGCGTTCGGCCGAGATGATGCCCCCGTAGACGACGATCAGCGCGAACAGAGCGATCCCCGAAAGGTCCTTGATCCATGTGGCGTAGGCATTGTGATGGGTCGGCGTCGGTAACACCATCCCTTTGAACTGGTCGCCGCCCATAGCGCCCAGAAGCTGTGGAGTGAGCTTGGCGGTGACCGGTCCGGTCAGCGCGAAGAACAGCAGGATGCCCGGAAGTACCCAGATGCGCCAGGTGCGCAGGATCTCTTTGGCTTCCTTGCCGGCGAAGGCCGCGAAGCCGCTCACGGCTGCACGCCTGCGACCAGCTCGACGAAGACTTCTTCGAGCCCCATCTCGCCTGCTTCCATCCTGGACAGTCCCAGTTGTCGGGCGGCGATCATGGCCGGTATCTGCTGTTGCGCGGCGCCCACGTCCGTCACGGTGACCTCGATCCCGCCGTTGTGCCCGCGGGAGACGGCGGCCGCCCAGCTCTGACGCCGGACCTGTTCGGCGAGCTCGTCGGCGCCACCGGTGACCTCGACTACGACTTTCTGCTGTCCGTAGCGGGCTTTGAGCTCGTCGATGGGCCCCTGTGCGACCACGCGACCATGGTCGAGGATCGCCACGGTGTCGCAGACCCGTTCGACGTCGGCCAGGATGTGCGTGGAGAAGAACACCGTGGTGCGTCCGCCCAATGAGGTGAGCATGTCGAGAACGTCCTTGCGGCCCATCGGGTCCAGCGCGCTCGTTGGTTCGTCCAGCAGCAGCAGCCTGGGCGCGTTGATGAGGGCCTGAGCCACGCCGAGACGTTGCTTCATGCCGCGGGAGTACCCGCCGAGCTTCGTGTCCACATCGCCCAGCCCCGCCAGGTCTAGCAGCATCTCGACTCGCTCGTTCAGTACTGGGCGAGCGATCCCGAAGAGGTTTCCGGCGAAGCGAAGGAACTCCTCGGCCTTCATCCATTCGTAGAAGCCGGGCACATCGGGCAGGAAGCCGATCTGCGCGCGGACCGCGTTGCCGGCCGATGCGACGTCCTGGCCGAGTATCTTCGCGGAGCCGCTGGTGGGACGCGCCAGGCCGGTCAGGATGTGCAAGGTGGTTGTCTTGCCTGCTCCGTTGGGGCCGAGGAACCCGAAGACCGAGCCCTCCTCGACAACAAGGTCAACCGAATCCAGGGCATGTTTCTGGCCGTAGACCTTGGTCAGAGCGGTGGTCCGGATCGCTGCACTCATCGTCGGTCCGCGCCGTCGCGCGGCCCGTACAGTGCATCGGCGACGTTCTCGGTGCGGACCGATGTTGACTGCGAAGGTGCCGCATCGTCAGTGAGGACGGCTGGTCTGCGGCCGGCCACCAGGTAGATGATCGCTCCCAGGCTGAAGAAGCTGCTTGTCAGCAGGATGATCGCGACCCAGATCCACTTGTTGGCCAAGACCACCTGACTGGTTGGCCTGCGGTACAGATCGAGCAAGGCGATCACGTCGAGGGTGAGTATTGCCACCAAGGCCAGTGCGGCCAGGGCCCCGGCTGGAAGCGTGGACAGGTTGGAGCTCATGGGAAGGTTGGAGCTCATAGGAAGACTTCCTTTTGTTCGAAGCGGTTGAAGAGATCGCGCCGCGGTTCGGGGCGCGGCGGCCCATGAAGTCACCCCAGGGCGGCGATGCCCGCGGTGAGCACGACGATTCCCCAGCCGAGCAATACCAGTTCCGTCAAGGCGATCGATCGCTTCAAGTAGCGAACGGCCAGCATGTTGGTGGCCGTTCGCACCACAATCGGCACCAGGACCAGCTCAGAGGCCTCGCTCATCGCCGTATCCTCGCTCACGTGGCACGCGCCCGGTCGGCCAAACCATTGAGCAGAGCAACGGCGTCATCTGCGCCATCCACGGTGGCCACAAATACTCCACCGCCTGCACGCTGCACAGCAATCGCGTCTCCGGCGCGCAGCACGAGCCCGTGACGGCCTTTCAGGTCTGAGCGGATCCCCCAGCCACCGAACTCGCGCAGGGGATGCAGCGGCACGACGTCGGCTCGCACCACTTGGTCGAGCGCGACTCCGGTGCGGGGAGCACCCAACAGGCTGCGCGCCCACAAACCGGTGCGGTCGACCGTCACCCGCCAGCGTCCGAACACGATGAACTGGACCGGGATCAGGAGGAAGCCAAGGAACGCCGGCTGGCCGCTAAGAACTACTCCGACCACGACAAGCGCGGTCGCCACCGCGGTGACTTCGTCGATGCCGCTTATACGGACCGTTGCTGTCCAGATGACGCGCTCGTCAGCGCGCAGAGGGGTGCGGGAAGCATCCGCCGGCACCGGCTGCGGATCGGCGCTCACCGGGTCTGTGGGCATCAAGGCCGCTGCCCCGGCGCCTAGCAGGAGGCTGAGCAGAACGACGACGCCGATCGCTCCGAGCGGGAAGTCCCGGGCGAGGTAGGCGTTCGTGACGTCCAGCTGAATCCATGCCGTCACGACGAGCATTCCGCTAAGGAACGCCGCCAACCCGGTGCTCGCCGCCGCCGCCATCCGGCGGGTGAACGCAGGTTGACCTCCGAAGAGGGCAATCCCACCAAGAAGGGCTGTCAGCAGGGTCCCGATGACGAGCCAGCCTCCGAGGAGTGCTGCCAGCGAAGAGGTCCCGTTGACGCCATGCAGTCCCCAGTGACTCGCCACCGGCTTCGGCAGCCGGGCCGACCACGACAGCACCAGGGTCCCCGCTCCTGCCAAGAGCAGCACGGGGGCACCCACGGACAGGGCGATGATTCGGCCACGGGAAACACGTACAGGGGCGGTTATTTCAGTCCTTCTTCTTTGAGCAGTGCGGTCACGACTGCGGCAGAGAGCCCCAGCCGGGTCGCTTCGGTGGCGACGGCCTCCAACGCTGTCCGTAGGACTGCGAAGTCCTGGGATGCGGCGGCAGCGACCGTGGCGCCACGTCCACGGCGTAGCTCGACCAGCCCCTCGTCCCGCAGCTCCTGGTAGGCGTGCAGCACCGTGTGCACGTTGATGTCCAGGGATGCCGCCAACTCGCGAGCTGGCGGGAGCCGTTCGCCCGGGCCTGCGTCGCCGCGCACCACAGCAATGCGAAGGGTATTCGCGAGCTGAACGAACAGCGGAGCGTCATCTCGCGGGTCCAAACGAAGGAGCATGGCCCCATCCTATTGCTCTAGTTGCACTAGAACAAGTCACTTTATTCATCGCGCACAACACGCCAGAATCTGAGGCGAACATGCCGCTGTTCACGCGCGCCATATCGTCCCGGTCACCGATCCGCTTGCGAACACCACAGATCCGTCCACCGAGGGCAGCCACTGATCACCGGTGGTCGTTCCGCTGACGGGACGACCACTGTCATGCGCACGGCACGGTCCGTCATGGCCGATATGTGGTCGCTGGCTACGGGTCGCTTCCTCTAAAGTGTGCCGATGGCATCGGTCAAGCAGGTCCAAGTCACCTTCGACTGCGCAGAACCCGTTCGCGTCGCTCGCTTCTGGTGCGAGGTGTTGGGGTACGTCATCCCCACACCAGAGGGGTTCGATACATGGGACGACTTTGATCGCTCACAAGCGCCCGAGGATCAAGGCTCATGGTGCGCCGGCATGGATCCCTCGGGTGCCGTCCCCCGACTGTTTTTCCAGCGCGTCCCCGAAGGCAAGGTAGTCAAGAACAGGCTGCATCTCGACGTACGAGTCGGCACCGGGCTCGTGGGCGACGAGCGTCTGGGCGCACTCGAGGCTGAATGCACCCGACTGCTCCCGCTAGGCGCGGTACGCGTGCGGCTCCTGCTTGCCGATGACGAGAACGAGTCGTGCCTCGTGATGCAGGACGTCGAGGGCAACGAGTTCTGTCTCGATTGAGCTGAATGGCCGCGATTCTGTCCGGAAGAATGTCCTGGACGAAGATGTGGCTGCTCACCGCCATTCAGAAGGCGCAACCATCCACTGACGCAGCCACGGGCATGCCAAGTCACCGTAAGCCGATCCGCAACTGACACGAAACAAGATCTAGTGCCCGGCATCGCCCTGGATGGGCGACAGCGCGAGGGCCGGGCACTGACGCGACGTGGGTGCCGGGTTGGGTGGTTGCTCGATGGTGCACGATCAGAGACATGATCCGGTTACCAGGCTATGTAGCGCGCGAGCACGTCATAACTGTCCCTCTTGACCACAGTGCACCTGACGGCGCCACGATTGACGTCTTCGCGCGTGAGCTCGTCGATCCCGGCAAGCAGGATGACGACCTGCCGTGCCTGCTATTCCTGCAGGGTGGCCCGGGCGGGAGGTCGCCGAGGCCGCTGGACCGTTCGGCCTGGATCGACGTCGCATTGCGCACCCATCGGGTCGTGCTGCTCGACCAGCGGGGTACCGGGCGCAGCACGCCGATCACGGCGGCGGTCACCCGTGACCGCTCCGCACTGGATGTGGCTGACTATCTGAGCCTGTTCCGAGCCGATGCGATCGTCGCCGACGCCGAGATTCTGCGCCGCACCATGATCGGTGACCGGCGGTGGGACACCCTCGGCCAGAGTTATGGCGGGTTCGTGACACTCACCTACCTGTCTATGGCGCCGCAGGGTCTG
The DNA here is from genome assembly GCA_003157445.1 of Micrococcales bacterium. Taxonomy (GTDB): domain Bacteria; phylum Actinomycetota; class Actinomycetes; order Actinomycetales; family Dermatophilaceae; genus UBA4719. The sequence continues at coordinate 7,697 of PMJN01000037.1, read as the reverse complement.
GAGCATTGCTACGTCGCCGGCGGCATCCCCGGCCTCACCGCGACTGCCGAGGACGTTTACGCCCGGACGTTCTCACGAGCCGCGAACCGCACCCGCGAGTACTACGCGCGCTATCCGAAGGACGAGGATGCGATCGCACGGCTCGTCGATTACCTCGGCGAGCACGAGGTTCTCCTGCCGGATGGTGACGTGCTGACCCCACATCGGCTACGCACCCTCGGCGCGGTGTTCGGCATGAGCTACGGCTTCGAGACCATCCATTGGCTTCTCGACGACGCCTGGGCCGGCGCTGAGCTGCACCCCCGGTTCCTGTACGACGTGCAGACCACGACCGGGTTCGTCGACAACGTCCTCTACCCGCTGCAGGAGTACGCATACGCTGCCGATGCGGCGACCGGCTGGGCAGCCCAGCGCGAGTACGAGCGGCTGCCCGAGTTCGCCGCGGACGCGCGGCCGGTCCTGTTGACCGCCGAGATGATGTCCTCCTGGATGTTCCGTGAGGTCCGCTCCTTGCGGCCGTTTGCGGAGGCGGCCGATCTGCTCGCAGCCAAGGACGACTGGCCGCCGCTCTACGATCTGGACCGCCTGGCGCGCAACGAGGTCCCTTTGTGTGCGGCCGTCTACTACGACGACCTCTATGTCGACTCCGAGCTGCAGCTGCAGACCATCGAGCGGGTCGGCAACGCGCGTGCCTGGGTCACCAACGAGCACGAGCACGACGGGCTGCGCAGCGCACCCGCCGTGCTGGAGCGGCTATTCGACATGGGAGCGGGGCGCTGCTGAGCCCAGTCATCCGCGCGACCAGCACCGGTCAAGGATCGGCGAGAGGACACTGCCGCGCCGTGGGCTCTCGCACCGACGATTGTCGCATGGGGTTTTTGGGACACGGCGGACGGACGGCCGTACCTGCATAGGGTCTGCCTCGACCTCACCACCATCGATGCGGGACGATCGGCCAATGCGACGACTGGCACCGATCATTGACAGGTTGGCTGTGGGCGCGGTGTTGGCGCTTGCCATATTCGTACTAGCCAAGGCTCATCGAAGTGTGGACTACTGGACCGTTGCGTGGCCTGGCGTGCTCACCGGTTGCGGCACGCTGGCCCTGGCTGCAGTGACATACCGAGTGCTCGTTGGTGATCAGGAGGATCGGCGCAAGCGTGACCTCCATGACCAAAAGCAGGCAGAACAGGATCGCCGGGCCCAAGCAGAGGCGATCTCCGGTTGGTACGCCGGGGAAGAGGACACATATTCGGACGCGCACCCTGATGCGAGCCCTCCCACGAAAATGTTCATCCTCAACCGGTCAGATTCGCCCGTCTACCGGGTCGTTGTAACGCTTGCCTTCCTCAGCGGGACGCCGCCCAAGACGGGAGAGGAGTGGGTCGCCGCGACAGGCGGTCTGCCCTACGCAAAGGCCTTCGGCAGTCTCCCGCCGGGAAGGTGGCGGGTAGATACCGACAGTGGCTGGGGCGCCTTAGGCGCCAGGCCAGGCGTCGAAGTGGCCTTCACAGACAGGTCAGGTCAGCACTGGATTCGTCGAGCTGACGGGCGCCTCGACGAAGTCCGTGAAGAAGCCATGTCGCATTACGGGGTGCCCGGGTACTTCAGCCTCGAAGGCATTGGTGACCCAGCGGCTACGGCATGACTTGGACCTCCACCCGTCCACCAGCCCTCGCAGCCGGTCGTGTCGATGAGCAGGTTTCGAAGACGTCTGTACTGCAGGATCGTCATACGACACCGATCTTGGCTCAGGTGCGTCCGATCATCGTTTCTGTGCGGGACAGACGTTGTTGGCGTTAGAGCGACAGTCCTGGCTGAGATGATCTAGGCATGACCGGCGATCCAACGAGCATGGCCGACTCAGGGGTAGCGGCACAGCGATCCCGCCTGCGGGTGCGTGAGATGCAGCTTAGCGAGGTCGGTATCCGCATCGACTACTTCCACGACGCCTCCGATGACCACCTGTATATCCTGGGCGTGGATCGGGCGCTGCTGCCCTCGCGTGCGGCGTGGCGTGAGTTCTACGAAGCGGACTACGCCCGGCCGGTCCGGGACCGTGAGAACTACTTGCTGGCGTGGGAGTTCGATGACCAGATCGTTGGCTTCAGCTCAGCCGACCAGATCACCTTCGGTGAACAGGCGTTCATGCATCAGCACATCCTCGACACGAGCCACCGCCGCTCTGGCATGGGGACGCAGTTCGTGAGGCAGAGCGCAGCGATCTACTTCCAAGTGCTGGAGCTCCGGCGGCTGTACTGCCAGCCGAACGCGTTCAACATCGCCCCCAACAGAACGCTGCAGCGTGCAGGCTTTCGCTACGTGTTCACCCAGCAGATGGTGCCGAGCCCGATCAACTTTCCTCAACCCGTGACTCGCTGGATGCTAGACGGCCGCCGACCTGATACGGCCTAAGGTCCGTGTCGGAAGGCGATCGGCTACGGGACGCTGTCTTCCCACGTTTCTGGTTGGCGGCCGATGGGGGCTGCAGTCAGGAAGCAGGCCGGGAGTGTGACCGTCGCAAGGTCTCCAGTGTGAAGACCACCACAAGGGCCAGGAGTGTGGTGCTGCCGACCAGCACAGCGAACTGCGCTGGTCCAGCAGTGGTCGCAGTGCTGCCGACGATCCACCACAGCGTGTCCCTGAAGGCGAGCGTTGCTGTCGCAACGATGGAGGCGGCAACGCCCGCATCGAGTGCACGCCGCTGCCCGCCGTACAACCTGGTCGAGCTCCGGACGACTCCGAGATAGGCACCCGCGAGCACCAGGAAGGTGAACATGCCGCAGAACCCAAGACCCATTTCCAGACTGGTCACAGAAGAGAGGGACCTCTCACGAATCGCCTGCCAGCCAAATACCGTGAGGGCAAAAGCTGCACTGGTCACGGCAGACGCCCCCACCGGGTGACGGCGGACCTTGGTTAGCACGGTCCGATCTGTCCAGCCCAGCACGCTGAGTCCGCGATGACGCAGTGGGCCAAGCCAATGGCTCTCCCGCTGAGCAACGCTGACCAAATCTGCGAGCCAGTCCGGCTCTTGTACCTCCACATGGTCTGGATTGGGTAGATGGGGAGCTCGAACAACGTCGGCGATGGCCTTGCCCGTCACGACGCTGCAAAGGATAAGGAGAGCGATGAGGACCGCCGTCGAAGCCGTCCACTGCGATCGGTTCGCTCCAAGAGCAACCGACACCCACGCCGACAACAGCTCGATCGCCATGGCTGCGAGGGCGATTCGACATCCACGAAGGATCGTGACGACCCGACCAGTCGGGAGTGGTTCTGACTTCCGACACAGTGAAACTTGAACCAAAACGGTTGCCGCGAGGAGGGGGACGAAGAACATCGTGAACGAGAACACGGTGTCATACGGGTCGTTGACCCACGGTGCGTGGACGTAGACCGGGCTGCTCTGCTTCATCGCTGTGAAGACAAAGAAGATGGCTGAGGCCAGCAGGGTCCCGAAGGCCGCTCTTCCGATCAGCGGGCGCCTGAGGTCGCCCACGGGCATCACGTAGTTTGAGGGAACGCTCATGAACCCATTATCTCCGGCTAGGGTGCGGCCGACTCGCACGCTTGGTGCGCGTCCCGCAGGAGGATGGCGACAACGTCGTCGTCCTTCGCTGACTGGTCCAGTCCTGCCTGAGCACCAGAACTGTGCACGTGAGTGCCGGTGTTCGCAGAGCTGGCTACGGCTGCAGCGACCAATGAGTCCATTCTCCGCCAGCGAAGCTGTAGTGCACACGTCGATGAAGTCGGTCGCGTCGGCCAAGCCAGAACTCGACAGTTTCGGGCGTGAGTAGCAGTCCCTGATGCGTGCTCGGCCGAGGCTGCATGGTGCCGGCGTCGACGATCTCCTTTGCGCGATGGCGAAGGCCTTGTTCATCGGATAAGGGCTCGCCCTGCCGAGATGCCAGCGAGGCCGCCCGGCCGGTGCTGCTCCCTTCACGCCAAAGCAGGTCTGACTCGGCAGGGGACGCCGTCTGCGAGATGCCGGTGATGTTCACTTGCCGCAAAAGTGGCGCCCAGTAGAACGTGAGGGCTACGCGAGGATTACCTTCCAGATCGCGGCCCTTCCGGGTCGACCTGTTGATGAAGAACACCAAACCCCGATCGTCACATCGGCGTAGGTGCAGAACCCGTGCTGACGGCCTTCCATCGCTGTCAACAGTGGCGAAGACCCCGCTGTCTGGATCGGTCACATTCGACGTGCGCGCAGTCTCCAGCCAACACCGCAGTAGCGGGACCGGGTCGGCTGGCAACTCTTCGCTCACCAGATCGTCCAACACGTTGATAGTCCTGTCCTCCCTCTAGCCGACTGCACACCGATGCACCATGCCGACCGCAGCGATAGAGCGTGCGCCTCGTTTTTGGTTGTGCACAAACTACCCATGCTCGCCAAGCCGATCGGTGACCGGTCACCGATCGCACTACGGACAAGATTCACGCCCATCGCTGATGTGCGGGCGTATGCCGCAGTCATGCGAGAGTTCCGTCTATGGCGCCCTCGCGTTCCCTCGGTCGAAGGAGAAGCATGATGGCGATTGCTAACTCGAACATTCACTGGGTGAGGGCTAAGGACTCCCATGGCACGGGGGCGCTGGTCCTGGCGGGCTCGAGCGGCCGTCTGGACGTGGGGCGAGCCGACATGCTCGCGTCGCGAGGTGTGACGGCGCTGGCGTTGCGCTGGTTCGGTGGCGACGCTCAGCCGGTGGTGCCGTGCGAGATCCCGTTGGAGACGTTCACCGAGGCGATCGACATGCTGGCCAGTGAGTGCGAACGGATCGTGCTGATGGGCTTGTCGTACGGGGCGGAGGCCGCCCTGCTGATCGCAGGCGTGGATGAGCGCGTCGATGCCGTCGTTGCGCTGGCACCGACTGACGTCGCCTGGGAAGGGCAGCACGAGCACGACGACGACCCGCGGCGCAGCAAGTGGACAGTTAAAGGACAGGCTGTCGCCTTCGTGCCGCTCGATAGGGCGTGGGAACAGCCGTCGACCATGCCCGCGTTCGTTGAGTCCTATGAGCACAGTCGGGAACTGGCTGGCAGAGAGGCCGTCGAAGCGGCGACCATCCCCGTCGAGAAGTTCCGTGGAGAACTGGTTCTCGTCGCGGGCGGTGACGACAAGGTGTGGCCGAGCAGCCAGGCCGCCAAGAACATTGCTGCTCGCCGTGCTCGTTCCGGTCTGGTGACAGTCGTCATCGAAGACCCCTTGGCGGGCCATTCCATCGTGCTGCCGGGCGAGACACCGCTCAACCCGAGTCGCCCCTACCAGGTCGGCGGTAACGAGGATGCGCCCCAGCGGTTGGGCGCACTCGCATGGCCAGCCATCCGACACGTCCTGCGACTCGAAGGCGACGACTGAGACAACCCGGTTGCCGTACCGGCGAGCGGATCAACCGCCCGCTCATCGGCTACTGGACAGTGAGTCCCGTACGCGGAACGGCGTGCGGGCAGGCGCGGAGGCCGTTCCGACCCGGCAGAAGGACGGTTTTCGGCGTTCCGTAGCGGGATCGGCAAACGGCACAGCGAGGAACCATTCGTCGGCGTCCAAGTCGAGGTGCTTTGAGTGTCAGTCAGCGTTCCTCTTACGGCGATCGGTCAGGTATAGAGACGGCATTCCGAAGCGCGGATAATCACGCGGCGAGACCCTCGAGGCCTGAGAACGAGATCTGTGAGGCCGAGGCCACGGCAGGCGCCGTCTCTTCACCGTGGATGACGACCACTGGGTATCCGCCCAACGCAGTTACGGCATCAAAAGATGGCTGCTGTCAACATTTCACCGAGACAATCACAACGGTGATTGCACTCCACTTCTACAAGATCAGTTGTGAATGACCCTCCGGGCATAAGTCACCTAGGGAGTGGTCTTGACCTTGGCGTTCTTGGCAGCCCAGGCCTTGTTTCGGCCACTCCACTCCTTTCTCAACGACCATGCGGCGATGGTCGCGATGACCGCGAAGATGCTGCCGTAGACCATGGTTGCGTGGTAGTTGGGCTGGTAGTCGGCCGGGTACGCCTGGGAGGGGTCGTAGCTCACATACTTGATCCTGACGACATCTCCCAGTTTGGCATCGCAGCACGGCATCTGTCGTCGGCCGAGAGTCGTCTCAACCCGCTCGCCGGTATTGCTGATGAACTGGATCAGGTTTTGGTTTTCGTGACCTACAAAGACGTCGGACACCACAGCGCTGTGGATCGCCATGAGCGGGTGCTCCTGGATGGCGTGATCCAACATGAAGCCATGGATGGCTGGCCACCAGAAGAAGCTGGTCACCACGAGGGTCCCCGCAATGTCCAGGAGCTTGTCGATCCAGGTGATCCTCTCGTCGTATTTTTTGAGCCTGGGCCTATGAATGTCTGCTCACGCTCGATACGGTAACCGACGCCCCAAGGAACCCCGCGGACCAGTGGCACTGACCCGAGGCTGCCCCGGATCTCGTCAACGCGGATGTGTGCGGTAGGAACCCACGTTGCTTATGAGAGCGATGGCAAGGGGCTCACAGAGCAGTAGCAGCCCTACCCCCGATACCGGCGGGCGCCGAGCGGCGGGCGTTCCACCACGCCCCGATGGCACCAAATGCCGGGCCGCTGACCAGAGCGCCTAGGAAATACCTTGAGTTACCGCTGAGGGCGAGGTAGACATCGCCGGCGAACCGGCGGCACCCAGGTCGAGGAGTTCGTCGACGTGGACGGCTGTCTCCAACCGCGCCAAGCCACGGCGACGGTCTTGGGAAGCGGAACGGCAGGCACGCAGGTGGGTGGGATCGACTCGGTGAGCTGCCACGAGGAGGGCCTGACGACGCTCATTCGAGCCGACATGCTCGAATTGGTCGTCATCCGCGTGGTTGGAGCCGAGGTGTCGGCCGCGCAGACACTCACCGGTCGCTGGTCCCGGGGTGGGCCGGCGGTGCTGGCCGGCGTGCGACCGATCTAGTCGACCCGGGGGCGCGAGTTCCTCGCGGCGGGTCCTTCACGTGAGCGACGCATGAACGACGCCTGACTTGCGCGGCACACAAGTGCCGTCCGTTCAGAGCCGCGCACAACGCGCGTTTGTGTCGCATGCCGATCGGTGACCGATCACCGATCGGCATACGGGGCGTTGCCTTCGCGCCTGCGGCCACTAGGCCAGCGGCTTTGCCAGCCAGTGCTCGGCGTATTGGCCGTCGTTGAAGGCAGGCACCTCCTGGTAGCCGAGGGTTGCATACAGCCGGCGGGCTTCGACGAGGTCGTGGCGGGTGTCCAGCCGCAGTACTGACACACCGTGCCCGCGGGCGATACGTTCTAACTCGCCCATCAGGCGGGCGCCGAGCCCAATGCCTCGGGCTGCAGGAGCAACGAAGAGCCGCTTCACCTCTCCGACCCTTTCGGGCAGCATTCGTAGGCCCGCGCAACCTAGGAGCACCTCACCCTTGCGGGCAACGAGGAACACGCCGGATGGTAGCGCGAGGTCGATGCTGGGGTCCTCGCGCAGTGAAGCGTCGATCTCTTCATCCGTCGCCTGCCGGCCGTAGTACCGGCTCGCGACGTCATCGATGTAGGACCGCAGGATTTGGCTGGCAGCCGAGGCGTCTGGGGCCACGACCTCGATGAGCACCGGTTCGGGCGAGACGTCCATACCCTCAGTCTCGCCCACGTTCTTGCCCAGTGCGTGCGGCAGGGTGCCCGTCCCGTTGGCCGATCCGGCTGCGGGACGAGGT
>PMJN01000151.1 GCA_003157445.1 Micrococcales bacterium | reverse complement strand
GCCAGAGTTTCGCAGCAGCATCTCGAGCAGCTCGAACTCCTTCAGCGGCAGCGGCGTGTGCGAGCCGTTCACCGTCACGACATGGCGTTCGACGTCCATCCGCACCGGACCCGACTCCAAGGTGGCCGGCATGAGCTCCTCCGGCTCCTGACCGCGACGCAGAACCGCCTTGATCCGGGCCAACAGCTCGCGGCTTGAGTACGGCTTGGTGACGTAGTCGTCCGCACCGATCTCGAGCCCGACNNCGGTGCCGCAGTGCCCGACATACGTCGACCCCTGACAGCCCCGGGAGCATCAGGTCGAGCAGCACCAGGTCCGCTCCTGCGCGGTCGAAGTCCTCAAGGGCCATCGGCCCTGTCTCGGCCACCGACACCTCATATCCCTCCTTACGCAGCAGGTAGGACAAAGGGTCGGAGAACGATTCCTCGTCCTCGACCACCAAGATGCGCGTCATGAAGTGACCTCTCGTGTTCGATGTCCAGTACTCAGGTGCTCCGGGGAACCAGCAGGTGCAGGTATGCCGCGCGGCCCGTCGGCACTCGGGCGACCCTTGGGCGCCGCCGGAAGGCGGATGGTGAAGGTCGAGCCGTGGCCCGGCTCGCTCCAGACTGTGACATCTCCTCCATGGTTGGCACAGATGTGCTTGACGATGGCCAGTCCCAGACCGGTGCCACCAGTAGCTCTGGAGCGGGCGGCGTCGACGCGGTAGAACCGCTCGAAGATCCGCGCCTGCTCACTCTCGGGGATACCCTGACCCTGGTCTGCGACCGCAACCTCGACAAGCTGATCCGAGGAACGCACACTGACCGCCACCCTCGCGCCGGGAGCGGAGTAGTTGATGGCGTTACCGACCAGGTTGCGGACGGCGGTCGTGAGCAGGTCAGCGTCGCCGAAGACCTGTGCGCCCCGCGCCAGCGAGGACACGATCTCGGCGCCGCGGGAACCGGCAACCAGCCTCGACTGCTCGATGGCCTCGGCCGCTGCGGCGCCGACATCCACCAGTTCGGGGTCGTGCAGAGTGCCTGCGAACTCCAGGCGGGAGAGGTCGACAATCTCCTGGACCAGACGAGTGAGCCGGGTGCTCTCTACCTGCATCCGGTGGGCGAAGCGTGCCACCGCCTCGGGATCGTCGTTAGCCTCAAGGACGGCCTCGGCGAGCAGGGCCAGCCCGCCGACCGGTGTCTTGAGCTCATGGCTGACGTTGACGACGAAGTCGCGCCGGACATCCTCGACCCGTCGAGCCTCAGTGCGATCGTCAACCAGCAGCAGCACGTGGTCGCTGCCCAGCGGGGCCACCCGGGCGCGAACCATGATGCGCCCACGCCCGAGAGGACCGCGGGGAAGGTCAAGCTCGACCTCCCTGATGACGCCGTCGCGGCGCACCTGGCGAGCCAGATGACGCAGCTCGTCGTGGACGAGGTCATGACCGCGGACCAATCCGTTGGCCACAGCCGGGGGGCTGGTGCTGACGACGGCATCGGCTGCGTCCAGGACTATCGCCCCTGAGCGAAGGACAGCCAGAACATCGGACACTCCCGCCGGTAACGTGCGAGTATGAGGAGTCGGTGGGAGAGGGTGCGGCGAACGATCGGCCCGGCGTGCCCAAACCACCGAGGTGGCACCGGTCACCAGACCGAGCACGCCGCCGAGAAGTGCTGCCGCCGTCGGGTCCACGACACCCAGGGTACGCACGCTGAGATCCTTGCCTGCGCGCCAGACCCCTGAGTTGAGCACTACCATCGCCTACTGTTCACCTCCGCGCCTATTACAGTTCACCGGCGAGTGCGACCCTCCAAACCACGCGGATGGCACCTACCCGCCACAAGAAAGGGACTTATGCGCGACTCCTTCCACGAGGATCTAGACAAGATCTCCGTACAGCTGGTCGAACTGACCAGGCTTGCCGGGTCGGCAATGGCCCGGGCGACCACCGCGCTGCTGGACGCCGACCTGCATCTGGCAGAGAGCGTCATCGCCGCCGACGAGCAGATCGACACGTTGCGCCGTGAGCTCGACGAACACTCGATCGGGCTGCTGGCACGCCAACAGCCCGTGGCCACCGACCTGCGCATGGTGGTCACCGCGATGCGGATGAGCTCCGACCTCGAACGCATGGGGGACCTCGCCCGGCACGTCGCCAAGGTGGCGCGGCTGCGCTACCCCGACTCCGCCATCCCGCCGGTGATGCGCTCCACCGTTCTGGAAATGGGTCAGGTGGCCGAGCGGATCGTGGCCAAGGCCGGGTCCGCCATCGCCGGCAAGGACGTCGAGACTGCCATAGCCATCGAGGGTGACGACGACGAGATGGACCGCCTCCACCGGGACATCTTCACCATGCTGATGAACGACACCTGGAAGTACGGCACCGAGGCAGCCGTCGACGCCACGCTCGTGGGCCGCTACTACGAGCGGTACGCCGACCACGCGGTCTCGGTCGCGCGCCGAGTCGTTTACCTGGTCACGGGCGAGTTCCAGACCCAAACGCACACCGAAGCCCATCTTGACAACGAGGAAGCCTAGGCAGGCTCAGCGGTTTGGGCTGAGCAGCGTTAACCCCGCTCAGCCCAAGTCGGCGCTCACCGGCCTTGGTTGGCCACGGCCAGGGCGGCTGCATTTGCTGCCTCGGGGTCGAGGTACTGGCCGCCTGCGACGAGCGGTTTGAGGGCTTTGTCAAGACGATAGACAAGCGGCATACCTGTGGGAATGTTGAGCCCAGAGATGTCCTGGTCACTGATGGCGTCCAGATGCTTGACTATCCCGCGCAGGCTGTTGCCGTGCGCTGCGACCAGGACGGTCTTGCCGGCGCGAAGGTCGGGCACAATCGCGCTGTCCCAATAAGGCAACATCCGAGCAATGACGTCCTTGAGACACTCCGTCGTGGGCGGGCCGCCCTCGATGTCGGCGTATCGCGGGTCGTGTGCCTGGCTGAACTCGTCGTCGACCGGCTGCGGCGGCGGCGGGACGTCAAAGGAGCGCCGCCAGGTCATGAACATCTCCTCGCCGTACTGCTCGAGGGTCTGCTTCTTGTTCTTGCCCTGTAGCGCGCCATAGTGGCGTTCGTTCAGACGCCAGGAACGGCTCACCGGGATCCAGTGGCGGTCGGCAGCATCCAGGGACAGGTTTGCCGTGGTAATGGCGCGACGTTGCACCGAGGTGTGCACGACGTCGGGCAGCAGGCCGGCCTTCTTGAGCTGCTGACCACCCAGGATGGCCTCGGCTCGACCCCTATCTGTCAGGTCGACATCAACCCAGCCGGTGAAGAGGTTCTTGGCGTTCCACTCGCTCTCTCCATGTCGTAGGAGAATGAGGGTGAAAGATTCAGGGGAGGTCATAGCGCGAGTCTATGGCGAGGGCGCCGGCCCGTCGGGAGGCGTCTCCAGCAGGTGGCGGAAGGCCTCGAGGTTTCTGGTCGACTCGCCCCTCGAAATGCGCCAGGCCCACTCCTTCTTCATCGACTCCAAGAATCCCATCGCCAGCAGTTCGTTGAAGGCGCCGTCTGCGGCATCCAGGACTACGCCGAAGATCTGGTCAAGATAGGCAGCAGTCACACCCTGCAACGGGACGCGCCCAGTGACATACACGTCGCCCGACTTGTCGATTCCGTAGGCAAGTCCGGGCAGCCTCAGGTTGCGGCGAAGCAGATAGGCGTAGACGGCCTGGTGGTTCTCGTCCGGGTTGCGCACCACGAAGGCAGAGATGGACAAAGACTGGTCGCCCACTACCAGTGAGCACAGGTTCTTGAGCTTCTTGTCCCCTGGCAAGGTGACGATAAACTCGCCTGCCCGTCGCCCGAGCTCCCACTCGATCTCGGCCTCTTGCAGGAACTGACGCACGCACTCCTGGGCGCCGGCACTGCCACCGGGGGTGCTTTCACTCAAGGGGTCACCGCCGCAGGGACACCAGTGAGTCCCGCAGCGTCACGGATCGGTGACGAGGTCTGGGCCAGCATGGACTCGGTGTAAACCTTGAGCAGCTGGTCAGTGGTGCGCTCCCAGCTGAACTGCGAGGCGTGTTCAACAGCCCTACGGCTCAACCGCTCTCGCCGACCCGGGTCATCGAGCAGAGCCTCCAGAGCAGCGCTCCAGTCGTTGGTCCGGTGACTGCCGATGAGCAGACCGCCGTCACCGATCGCATAGGGCAGGCCGCCCACGGCAGCGGCAACAACCGGGGTCCCGCAAGCCTGGGCCTCGACGGCCACTAGACCAAACGACTCGTTGTAGGACGGAACCGCAACGATGTCAGCAGCGCGATACCACAACGCCAGGGTCGCCCGGTCGACCGGTGGCACGAAGCGCACCTGCGCCGAGATACCGAGCTGGTCGGCAAGCTCTTGCAGTGCCCGGGGCTTACCCAGCCCCGAGCCACTGGGCCCACCGACGACGGCGACCACCAGTTTCTGGCGCAGCTCCGGCCGGCGGGCCAGGAGGTCCGCGGCCGCCTTGAGCAATACGTCAGGAGCCTTGAGTGGCTGAATCCGGCCCACGAAGAGCAGCACGTGCGCGTTCTGGGGCAGCCCTACGTGGGTCCGCGCTGCCGCCACATCCCCGACGGTGAACAGGTTTAGGTCCACCCCCGGCGACACGACCCGCACCTTGCCCGGATCCGCGCCGTACAGGTCGACCAGCTCACCTGCCTCGCCGCCGGTGTTAGCCACGAGGCGGTCTGCAGCGTCCACGACCTGAGCCTCGCCGATCTCGCGACCGGGCGGCTCTGGGGTATCCCCTTCGGCAAGGCGGGAGTTCTTGACTCGCGCCATCGTGTGCATGGTGTGCACCAAAGGTACCCGCCAGCGGTCAGCCGCCAGCCAGCCCACCTGGCCCGAGAGCCAATAGTGGGAATGCACCAGGTCGTACCAGCCCTCAGGTCGGGCTGCCTCCGCACGCATGACTCCCTGGGCGAAAGCACACAGCTGACCGGGGAGGTCGCCCTTGCCCAGACCCTCGAACGGCCCCGCGATGACGTTGCGGACGCGGACTCCAGGCGCTATTTCTGACTGCCGCGGAAGGGCGCCATCAGTCATCCGGGTGAAGATCTCAACCTCGATACCACGCTGTGCCAGCCGCTTGGAGACCTCGACGACGTATACGTTCAGACCGCCGGCATCACCGATTCCTGGCTGCTCGAGCGGCGAGGTGTGGACGCTGAGCATCGCTACCCGACGAACCTGCGGCACTGCCGACATATGTCCCTCCTGGCACCTGAACAACTGGGAATACGGCTTATCAACATTGAGTCCCAACACGGCGGCAGTGCCAGGTATTTCGGCCATCAGTCTCGCCGGCCCCCGGTGGACCGACTCGCGCGGGTGGATTGTCCACGTGGTTGCGCGGACAGAAATCCCCCGATCAGATCCCTCATACGGGCTCGGTGGCGCCACATGAGGCCGCCGGGCGCCATAACCTCGAGGTGTGCCTCTGGTAGTGAGGCCGTGAGCTGCTCAGCAACCCATACCGGGTGTGCCGGGTCCTGCTCCTGTGCAATTACCAGGGCTGGCGCGCTGACATCGCCAAGCGACGCACGCTCTTTCATGGGCACCGTGGTGGACAACGCCCGCAATGCCTGCGCGACGTCAGTTCCCACCATCGCAGCGGCCTGGCGTCGGCACCAAAGCTCAACGCCGGTCTGGTTTCTCACACAGACAGGCTCTGCCTCGAGCAAGAGCACCGTCAGTGTCTGCACGTCGCGATTTTCGACGCACTGTGCCATCTCGAGCATTCGATTCAGACCATCATCGGTACGGGGCTGGTCCAGGACGGCGGGCATGACAAACACCAGTCGCTCGAAACGCCCTGGCGTGCGTGCCAGCAGGCTGCACAACGCGCCGGCGCCCATGCTCACCCCCAGCGCCTGAGTCGCCCCGACATGGTCAGCGACCGCCTTCAGGTCTTCGGCGAGGGCGGCGTAGGTCCACGGGGCCACGGCGGCAGAGCCGCCATGACCCCGGAAGTGCAGGAAGGTGCGACTACCCCCGACCCCAGACCCGAACGGGCGAGTCGTCCGGATCGAACCCGCCAGGCCATGGGCGAACACCGTCGCAGGCAAACCTGATCCGGTCGTGACGAACTCGAGCGGGCCGTCAGGGCCATCCAGGGTCGAGCTGATTGCGCCAGCTGGACCCAGCGTCACCAGTGACCGGGACCATCACCGGAGGACCCGCGTCCCATGACTTTGCGCAGGGCCGGGCGCACGTCCGCTGCGTAGACGCCCGCGCCGACCACGGCAAGGACCCAGGTCAGCCCGAACGCAGTGAAGACGCTGACAAAGCTCAACGCCAGAGCAACCCCGAGTATGACCAGCCAGAAGTTCTTGGTCCTCTTGCCTGCAGCGGTGAACGCATCAGGACGGTGGCGCAAAGCATCAATAAGCCCGAAAAGCGACAGCGCCACAGCAGCGAGGCCAAAGGCGAAGAAGATAAGCGACTGGATGCTCGAAAGAATGTTGGACATGGACATGTTCCCAGCCTACGGGTCCCAGCCAGGATCAGAGATCCACAATCACACTGCTCAGATCCCCACAGCCTCCACCAACCCGACCGGCTCGCCGTGGCCGAGCACCGGGGCGTGGGCCAGCTCGTCGAGAACCTCAGCGTCAATCCCCAGCCTTCGCAACACT
>PMJN01000442.1 GCA_003157445.1 Micrococcales bacterium | reverse complement strand
GTCCTCCACGAGGCGGCCGATCTCGTTGTCCGCCAGCGCCGTGACGATGCCGGTGCGTAGGCCGAATGCCCTGCGCAGGCCTCGGGCGACGTTGTACTCCCCGCCGCCCTCCCAGGCACGGAAGGACCTGGCCGTGCGGATGCGTCCCTCGCCTGGGTCCAGGCGCAGCATCACCTCACCTAGGGACACCGCGTCGTAGCGGCACTCCGATGCGGGTCGGATGTTCAGCTCAGGCATCGTTTGCTCCTTGCTCGGTGGTTCGGTTGGCGGGTGCGGGGCAAGCTCAGCTGTTCGCCAGGCCCGCAGCAAGTGCGACGGCGTCGGCGGTGAGCTGCCGAATGCCGGCGAAGTCGCCCTCCTTGACGGCCCTGCGCGGAACCATCCACGAGCCACCCACGGCCGCGACCGCGGGGATGGCCAGGTAGTCGGCCAGGTTCGCGGGCCCGACTCCGCCGGTGGGTACGAACTTGACGGCGGCGAACGGGGCGGCAAGGGCGGCGATCGCGGCAGGGCCACCGGAGGTCCCGGCCGGGAAGAACTTGACGGTGGTCAACCCGAGCTCCAGGGCTGCCTGGACCTCGGTCGCGGTGACGGCGCCGGGCAGGGCGAGCACGCCGTGCTCGCCGCAGCGCTCCACGACGGTGCGGGACAGACCCGGTGAGACCACGAACCTGGCACCGGCGGCCACGGCCTGGTCGACCTGGTCGGGGGTGAGCACAGTGCCGGCGCCGACCAGGATGTCGCCGCGGGCGGCCATTGCACGGATCGAGTCCTGGGCGGCGGCGGTCCGGAACGTCACCTCCGCAACAGGCAGGCCACCGGCGACCAGCGCACCAGCGAGCCCGTCGGCGTCGGCGACGTCATCCAGTACTACTACCGGAACCAGACGTGCGGCGGTCAGGCTGGCAAGGACATCGGTGGCGCTGAGGGCTGGCAGAAGGTTCATCGGCTCACTCCTAGGTGCAAACCCGGTTGTTCGCGGTCGGGAGGAAATTCCTCCGTCTGTGGGTGGAAGGCTGTACGTTCAGCTCTGGCAGGCGATAACCAAACCTGTTTCCAGCGCGATATTTCACACAGACTGGCCATGAGAACACTGCGCGACCCGCACGTCCTTCTGCCCAGCCGTGCGCTACAGACGCTGCCGGATACTTACGGCTGCGAACCTACCGGCCAGCACCGACTCCACCTATGACCACAGGTCCGGACAGTTCCCAACCGTCACAACCAGCGGGCTAACCCGGCCCTGAGGGACCGGGCTTGCGCCGCCAAAGCCACGGTCACAGTGCCAGCGGTGGGGTCGCGGCCCCAGATCAGGGCGAAAGGGCCGAACATCACCGCAAGGAGCTTCCACGGGAGGCCGGCAAGGAGCAGCCCGGTCAGCCAAGCCATGATGATCGTGTTGGTCAGCAGTTACGGCTAATCCAGCGAAGAGGACAACATGAAAGATATGCAGAGCCAAGGGTTTCCGCTTGCCTTGCACCCGGACCGGCTCCTGCCCGTGGAACCCTCGGTCCGTGACATCGCCCGCCGACTCTACGAGAGTGTGCAGGATCTGCCGATCATCTCCCCGCACGGTCACGTGGACCCGGCGATCCTGTTGGACGACGTGCCGTTCCGGGACCCCGCTCAGCTGTTCGTGACTCCCGACCACTACGTGACCCGGCTGCTGCACGCGTCCGGGGTTCCGCTGGACGCGCTTGGGGTCGGGCAGGGACCGCTCAGTGAGAAGGCCGCACGCGAGACCTGGCGTCTGCTCTGCTCGCACTGGCATGTCTTCCGCGCCACCCCGGTGCGGTACTGGCTGGAGTCCGAGCTCGCCGATATCTTCGGCCTCACAGTACGGCCCTCGGCCGACAGTGCCGACGCCATCTACGACCACCTCGCCGGGCGGCTGACCCAGGACGCCTATCGGCCAAGGGCGCTGTTCACCCGCTTCAACATCTCCGTGCTCGCCACGACCGACGACCCGTGTGACGACCTCTCGGCGCACGCGGGCCTGACGGGCGACCCGACCTGGTCGGGCCGGGTGATCCCGACGTTCCGCCCGGATCGGTATCTCGAGGCGTCCGAGCGCGGCTGGTGTGGCGCCATCGCCCGTCTGGGCGAGGTCACCGGCGTCGACACCGGCACCTACCCCGGCTGGGTGAGCGCGATGGAGCAGCGCCGTGGCTACTTCATCGACCGCGGCGCCAAGTCCGCCGACCACGCCCACACGGATGCGGGAACAGCTCCGCTGGAGACCTCCGAGGTCACCCGGATCTACCGGGCGGCCAGGGCCGGCTCTGCAACGGAACCTGAGGCGGTGGCCTTGCGACGGCACATGCTGCTGGAGATGGCGCGGATGTCGACCGAAGACGGCCTGACCATGACGTTGCACATCGGCGTGCGGCGCGGTCACCATGGTCCTTCGAATGTGAGGTTCGGACCGGATACCGGTCACGACATCCCGCTGCGCGGCGACTTCACCGATCCGCTGCGGCCCCTGCTCGAGCGGTTCGGCACGCACCCCAACCTGAACCTGGTGCTCTTCACCCTTGACGAGAGCGTGTTCTCACGTGAGCTGGCGCCGCTGGCCGGCTTCTACTCGTCGGTGTACATCGGGGCGCCCTGGTGGTTCCTGGATGCCCCCGACGCAGTCCGGCGCTGGCGCTCGGCGGTGACCGACACCGCCGGCTTCTCCCGCACGTCGGGCTTCATCGATGACACCCGTGCGTTCTGCTCCATCCCCGCGCGCCATGACATGTCCCGCCGCCTGGACAGCGGCCACCTCGCCCAACTGGTCGCAGAACACCGGATCGACGAAGACGAGGCCCAGGAAACGGCGGTCGACCTGGTGACTGGTCGCCCTGCGGAGGTCTTCAAACTGTGAAAGAGCTCCACAGGACCGTGGCAGCGCCCCCCGTGCGTCATGTCCATCTGGGGCTGGGCAACTTCTTTCGCGCCCACCAGGCCTGGTACTCCACCCATGCCCCGGACGCGGCCGATTGGGGCATCGCTGCCTTCACGGGGCGCGGCTCAGAGCGATCCAACGCCGTCCTGGCCGCGCTGCGGGCGCAGGATGGCCTGTACACGCTGGTCACCAGGGGCATCGACGGTGATCGCTGCGAGGTGGTCAACAGCGTCGCGGCGGTCCACGCCGCGCTCGAGCACGGGGTCTGGCTCGGCTACTTCGCTGACCCGGCGGTCCAGGTCGTGACCACGACTGTCACCGAGGCCGGGTACCTGCGCGGCGCCGGCGGGGGCCTGGACGCCGAGCGGCCCGCGATCAGGGCCGATGTCAGCGCACTGCGAGGTGACTTGTCCGCGCCTGTGCACACGGCTCCGGGCAGGCTGGTGGCGGGCTTGGCGGCTCGCCGCGCGGCCGGGGCCGGACCGTTGACGATGCTGCCTTGCGACAACCTCCCGCAGAACGGGGCCGCGCTCGCCCGCGTCATCAACGATCTCGCCGAGCTGGTCGATCCGTTGTTGGTCGCCTGGATTGGCGCAAACGTGGCTTGCGTGACCACGATGGTGGACCGGATCACCCCCGTGCCCACGGCCGCGGACATCGCAGGTGCCGCAGCCCAGAGCGGGTTCGGTGACCGGGCCGCGGTGGTCACCGAACCCTTTAGCGAGTGGGTGATCGGCGGTGAGTTCGCCGCCGGCCGGCCGCGCTGGCAGGACGCCGGTGTGACCTTCACCGCCGACGTTGCGCCGTTCGAGCAGCGCAAGCTCTCGTTGCTGAACGGGGCCCACTCGATGCTCGCCTATGCGGGCCCCATCCGGGGGCACGTGACCGTAGCGGACGCCATGGGCGACCCGACCTGCGTGGCGTGGCTACACCAGTGGTGGGAAGCGGCGTCGCGGCACCTAAGCCTGCCCGCCGCCGATAACGAGGCTTATCGGGCGGCGCTGACCGAGCGTTTCGCCAATCCTGGGATGCGCCACCGCCTCGACCAGATTGCCTGGGATGGTTCCCAGAAGCTGCCCATCCGTGTGCTGCCCACCCTGCGCGCCGAACGCGCGGCGGGGCGGCTTCCCTCCGGGGTCACCCGGCCGGTTGCAGCCTGGGTGTGCCACCTGCGGGGAAGCGGTGCCAAGGTTACCGATGCCCGGGCCGCCGAGTTTGTCGAGTTCGCCTCGGGACCACTGCCCGAAGCCGTATGCCTCGTGCTCAAGGGGCTGGATCCCGACCTGGCCGCCGATGATGCCGTGGTAGCTGCGGTCCTGGCCCAAGTGCGAGAACTCGGGCAGTCCTGATGGAACAGACATGGCGATGGTTCGGCCCGAATGACCCGATCACTCTGGCCGACATCAGGCAGAGCGGGGCAACCGGGGTCGTGACCGCACTGCACGAGGTACCCAACGGGGAGCCGTGGACGGTGGCGGCCATAGCGCAGCGCAAAGAGGCGATCCAGGCATCGGGTCTGAGCTGGTCGGTGGTGGAGAGCGTGCCTGTGCATGAGGACATCAAGCGCGGCGGCCCGTTGCGTGACCAGTGGATCGCGGCATACCAAGAGAGCCTGGCCAATCTGGGCGCCAACGGTATCGACACCGTCTGCTACAACTTCATGCCAGTGCTGGACTGGACACGCACCGACCTGAGATACGTTCTGCCTGACGGCAGCTGGTCGCTGCGCTTCGACCAGGACGCGTTCGCCGCCTTCGACCTGTTCATTCTGGCCCGAGCAGGGGCGGGCGCCGACTACGACCAAGTGGGCATCGCTCGTGCCCGCAGGTACTACTACGACCTTTCGCACGCAGGTCGCGAGCTGCTTACGGCCACCATCATCGCTGGGCTGCCGGGCTCGCAGGAGGCGTACACCCTGGACTCCCTGCGCCAGATGCTGGCGAGCTACGCCGACATCGACGCGGCCCGGCTGCGGGAGAACCTCGGGTACTTCCTGCGCGCGGTGATGCCGGTGGCGCAGGAGGCCGGGGTCCGGATGGCCATCCATCCCGACGACCCGCCGCGCCCGTTACTGGGTCTGGCACGGGTCGCCTCCACGCGCGCCGACCTCCAGTGGTTGCTTGACCAGGCGCCCAGCGCGGCGAACGGGCTGACCTTCTGCGCCGGTTCGTTGGGGGTGCGGGCCGACAACGACCTGGTGGCCATGGCCCAGCACTTTGCCCCACGGATCTACTTCGCCCATCTGCGCTCGACCCAGCGTGAGCAGAACCCGGCCAGCTTCCACGAGGCCGACCACACCGGGGGGGACGTGGACATGGTGGGTGTGATCGGGGCACTGGTGGCCGAGGAGCGTCGTCGCGAGCGCGAGGGTGGCCCCAGGATCCCGATGCGCCCAGACCATGGGCACCAGCTACTGGACGACCAGCACCGGGAGTCCAAACCCGGCTATTCATTGATAGGCCGACTCAAGGGACTGGCCGAACTTCGAGGCATCGAGCTCGCCGTGCGCCGGCTGGGAGGTTGAACCATGCGCCCACGGTGGCCTCAGTCCCGCATCGGCGCGTAATGAACGCGCCGATGCGGGCACAGGATGGCCCAGACGAACATCAATCAGCGGGAACTGTGCCCGGGTGCTGCGCGCAAGTTCGCCGGCGCAGCGACGCCGTCTTGGACCAAGTGGCCGTCATGGTTGACGACCGGTTGATCTCTGAGTCGTTTGACGATCTTGCCGAGCTCTCGTCCCAGTTGTGTGTAGGCGGTGAACTGGTCGTCGTCGAACCACTGGTCGCTGGTCGAGTCGTGTGGGAATACCGGGTTCTGGGCGGCGTACGAAAGCAGAGAGTAGGCCATGTTCGGCCACAGCAGTGCCTTGGCGACATAGATGACACCGGTCCGCGAGCCGACGGGGAGCCCGGAGGCTGGCGGGTAGTGGATCGTGCCGGTGATGACCGGTTCCCGGGTGAGCGTCGCATTGAGCCCGGCCAGTGTCGCCTCCGGAACCAGCGGGCGACCGGCGCCGGGTTCGGCCGCAAGCGGGTCGTTGAGAACGATCTGGACCCCGAGCTCGGTTTCGGCCAGGGCGATCGCCTCTGCCAGTCCCGCGGCGGTCGGTGGGGTGTCTCCGCCACCGTCGATGCAGTAGATCGTGGTGCAACGACGGCGTAGGAGTTCGACAATCCCGAGGTTC
>PMJN01000351.1 GCA_003157445.1 Micrococcales bacterium | reverse complement strand
CCGGCGACCTCAGGCGAGCGTGAGTGCCAGCGTTGCGGCAAGGGTCGCGGCAATCGCGCACGCGGCGCCCTGCCAGGCGAATCGTGACATCGAAATCGTGATCCCGGCCCGACGGCATCGCTCTCGCCACAGGATCGTGGCCAGCGATGCCCAGATGGTGACCAGCGGCCCTGCGTTGACGCCGATCAAGAGTGCCATCAGCCGAAGCGGGTTGTTGTCGGCCACGGACTCCAGGGCCAGATATGCCGGGAGGTTGTTCACCACATTGGCAGTGCCTGCGCCGAAGGCGGTGACTCGTAGCAGATCAAACGGCCCGGTGCCGGCGCCAACCCAGCTGGCGAGCAGTTCGCGCAGGCCATGGCCGAGGGCGAGGTCCACCACAACGAACAACACGCTGACTGCCAGCACGATGAGCCAGGGGACCTTGACCGCGCGCAGCATAGGCCGGTTGCGCACCAGGAGCGTGCCGACCAGTATCAGAGCGGCGGCCGAGGCAGGGATGGCTGGGGTGATTCCACTGACGAAGGCGGGGCCAAGGGCTACGCACACCCATGCGGCCACGATCAGCAGTGTTCGGTCGTGGGGTGCTGGCGGAGCCTCGGGATGGTAGCGCCCGCGCAGGTCGCGCAGATGAATGACCGCTAGCACGGCAACGGTGGCTGCGATGGCTGCCATTGCCGGCCATAAGGCCAGATGGATGTACCCCAAGTAGCCGACTCCCAGCGCCGAGAATCGGTGCAGCGCAAGCAAGTTCGTCAGGTTCGATACCGGCAGGGCCAGCGAGGCGGTATTTGCCAGCCAGACCGTGGTCATCGCGAAAGGCAGCGGGTTCAGCCCCAGCTGACGGGCGACCGCGATCACCACCGGGGTCAGGAGTACTGCCGTGGTGTCAAGACTGAGAAAGATGGTCGAGAGGCAGGAGAGTACGACGATGAGCAGCCACAACAACCAGGTACGGCCATGGCCGGCCCGGGCGGCCCAGTGCCCGGAAATCTCGAAGACCCCGGCGGCGTCGGCGATTTCGGCAACCACTGTGATGGCTATCAGAAAGATGAGGACTGGACCGACCCGAATCGCCAGGTCGGTCAGCACCGGAAAGGAAGCGCCAGTCATCGCACCGTCGTATCTAGGATCCAGGGCTGGCCCGGGCGTACTGGCTTGGTCAGTGTTGTCTCGAATCGTTGGGCCACAACGCGGTGCAGAGCCATTGCTGTTCTTGGGTCAAGACCCTCCTGGCACAGGTGCCTGGCCACGAGGCCTCGGGTGTGTTTGGCCATGTGCGTTGCACCGGGGACCCGGACCTGAACCCATCGAGTGGCGAGATCGCCCAAAGGAAGCCAGGCTGCTGTGTAAGTGCTCGAGCGGCAGTCGACGATTACTCCACGACCCGCTGTGGCGGGCATAACAGTGGTCAGGGGAAGCCGCCATGCGGACGCTAGGGGACCGAGCTCGGCGAGGTTTACGGCCATCGACAGACGATACGGAGGGATTTTGTCGGTTGGACGCAGAGCGCCGTACAAGGCTGAGATGACAACCAGCCAACGGTTGGCGCGGCGGCGGGTCGCTGTATCCATCGAGGGTAGGTCGAGGGCGTCATACAGAACCCCGGTGTACAGATCCGCAACAGGCACCGCCGGCGCAGAGTCCAGGCGGAGGTTGTGAGCGATGTCCGCACGGAGGTTGTCGCTCACCCCCAGCAAGGCCGCAGCATCGGGGTGGGCGCTGACCCGGGCCAGGGCTTGCGCCACAGCAGTGCGGGTAGAGGCGAGTTCGGGGAAGGAGACGTGCTGCGGGTTGAAGGGCTTGCCTCGGGCTCGTCCGGTCTTGGACTCCGAGGGTGGAAGCAGGATCAACACCCTTCCGAGGGTAGGCGAACCGACCATGGGCCTTGCGTCGAGGTTCTGGCTAGGGTGACTTTCAGCCGATGCGATCGATCGATACGTTTCTAGGTGGTTGGGGTGAGATGGCAATGGCGCGAACGAGTCATGTGCGACTGGTGGCAACAGACCTCGACGGCACGCTGTTGAGCAGCGATGGCCTGTGTTCGGGGCGGACTCGGACAGCGCTAGCCGCGGTGGAGCGGTCCGGCATGCGGGTAGTGCTGGTCACCGCCCGACCACCGCGGTGGCTCCATGATCTTGCTGACTTGGTCGGCGAGCACGGTCTCGCGCTGTGCTCCAACGGTGCGTTTGTTTACGACGTTCGCAGCCGACAGATCCGTGAAGAGCATTGCATGGCTGCTGGAGTCGTCGAGAGCCTCGCCGTTGACCTGCGAGATGCGTTGCCTGGCATCGTGTTTGCCGTAGAGAGCCGTGCTGGCTTTGGCCGGGAACGGAACTACCTTGACGAGTTCACCACCCCGCAGGACGTTTGGGCCGTGAGGCTCGAGGAGCTGCTCGACCCATTGCCCGGCAAGATGCTCGCTCGGTGTCACAAGGTGCCTGCGGTGCAGTTTCACCGCGTCGTTGACGAAGTCGTCGGCGATCGGGCTGTCGTCTCTTACTCGGGCGCCTCGGGGCTCGCGGAGATCAGCGCAGCAGGCGTGACTAAGGCCGCCGCGCTACAGGACTGGTGTGCAGCCCAGGGAATTGACTCAACAGAGGTCTTTGCGTTCGGCGACATGCCCAACGACCTGCCCATGCTCAGGTGGGCCGGGCGGTCTTTCGGCGTTGCGAACGCACATCCAGATGTCCTTGATGTCGTGGATCAGGTGTGTGCCTCCAATGACGATGACGGGGTCGCTCAGGTGCTTGAGGAGCTGCTGGCGGGCACTTATGGGGAAACGAGAAACTTTGCCGTGGAGGGTGGCTCGGTTTAGCGCAAGGCGCGGATGAGGGGTGCGAGGACCTATGCTGTAGCACGGATGAGTCGGTCAGACGGTCGCGTCGATGTTGTGACCCCGGGGTTCCGGGCAACGCACATCGCCGAGGAACGTCCGGGCTTCGCAGGGCAAGGTGATGGCTAACGGCCACCCGGGGCGACCCGCGGGACAGTGCCACAGAAAACAGACCGCCACGGTGAACGATCCGGCTTCGGCCGGACAGGGACCGGGGTAAGGGTGAAACGGTGGTGTAAGAGACCACCAGCACTCCAGGTGACTGGAGTGGCTAGGCAAACCCCACCTGAAGCAAGGTCAGACAGCAAGCGTTCGAGGGCGGCCCGCCCGAGCTTGCGGGTAGACCGCTAGAGGTGCTCGGCAACGAGTACATGAGATGGATGACCGTCCGTCGTGCGTCGGCGACGACACGCGATGACAGAACCCGGCGTATCGACCGACTCATCCATCTATAGGCCACTGACCTGCGACGATACCTTCAGTCGGTGCCGCTAGTCCGCAGGGAGTCCGCAAGAAATCCCGTCAAGACGAGATCCACGGCCTCACGAGTGCGGTCGTCAGAGTCCGGCCAGAGGTGCGAGTAGGTGTCCAGAGTCTCGGCGGCGTTGGCATGGCCTAGGCGCGCCTGGACCGTCTTGACCGACTCCCCGTGACGGATCAGCAGGCTCGCGTAGTAGTGCCTCAGGTCGTGGAAGTGCAGTCCATCGAGCTCGACCGACTTCGTGACCCGCCGCCACATGGTGCCGAAGTTGGATCGCCGGATCATGTCGCCGGCCTCGTTCGTGAAGATCAGGTCCACGGCGGGGAAGGCCGCGAGGTGAGCCGCGAGGCCGTCAACGACGACGGTCGGCAGCGGGATAACCCGGACGCTGGCTGCAGTCTTGGGAGGCCCAAAGAACGGCACCCGTCCCGAGATGCCCACGAGCTGCCGATCGACCGTCAGAGTGCGTCGCAGGAAGTCGACCCGATCGAGCGTGAGGCCGAAGACTTCGCCCTGGCGCATCCCGGTCCCGACAGCGAGAAGGACGAGGCCCCGGTAACGCTCCGGCATGGCCTCCACGAGCGCTCGGACCTGCTCGGTGGTGATCGGCTCCACCTTGCGCTTTTCGACCTTTGGCAGCTTCGTCCCGGCGCAGGGTGAGGACGCCAGGCGCCTGTCGGCAACAGCAGATTTGAAGATGGCAGACAGCACCCGGTGAGCAACGCCCACCGTCGCGGGGGAGAGGGGGCGACGAGATCCAGCCCTCGGGACTGTGGACAGCCGCTTCACGAGCGACTGCACATCGGACGGCAGCACACTGGAGATGGGCCGATCACCGAGCACCGGGTAGACGTGCCGACGCAGGATGCCCTCGACCTGGACGACCGTGCCCTCACGGTGGACCTGAGCGGCTCGCCACTGTTCGGCATACTCGCGCACGGTGACCCGACCCGCCTTGGGGTCCACGTACTGCCCAGTGACGACGCTGGCCGTCGTCTCGTCCAGCCAGCGCTGGGCATCCACCTTGCGAGTGAAGTGCCGCGAATGCTCCCTGCCACCCTCGTCGCGATAGCGCGCTCGCCACTGCCCGTTTTCGCGTTTCTTGATGCTCGCCATGTCGCCTCCTGAAGGATCTGTGGCGCGGAGTCCCGAACGACGAGATCATCCGCTTGATCGCTGGCGTCGCGCACTGCTCAATCGCCGGCCTGCGGATGACGGGACTGTTCTTCAAGCCAGTGCATAACGTCGTTTCGCCAGTAGCGGACGGATCGGCCATTCCGGAAACCGCGGGGCCCGGTGCGGAGGTGGCGCCAGTAGCGCAGCGT
>PMJN01000422.1 GCA_003157445.1 Micrococcales bacterium | reverse complement strand
GCGCGCGGTCCTCTACTCGACATGGACGGGGTCGACATCATCTTCCAGATGCGGGATCGCCTCGAGCCACTGGCGTTGAGCCAGAGCATCCCGCACCTCAGCGCCAGCGACGTTCGCAGCCTGGAACACATCCAGGACACAATCGAAACGAACTCCGACATCGGTGGCTTTCTTCAGTTGGACCGGGANNTGGGTGATCAACTCCGAGCATCGCTTGCTTCTTGATGCGATCCAGCGTCACGACACCGCTGATGCCGAGCGCTACCTCAGCGGGCACATCCGGCGAACTCGCGTCGAGCTGGCCAAGCACCCGGAGGTCTTCAGCGAC
Source organism: Micrococcales bacterium (assembly GCA_003157445.1). Classification (GTDB taxonomy): domain Bacteria; phylum Actinomycetota; class Actinomycetes; order Actinomycetales; family Dermatophilaceae; genus UBA4719. The sequence continues at coordinate 2,592 of PMJN01000422.1, read as the reverse complement.
TCACCCTCCTGAAGGCTTCGTCGTCAGCTGCGCGTGCCTGCTGACCCACCATCACCATTGGACGGCGATGTACTTCGACTCGAGATAGTCGAGCATGCCGTCGTGGCCACCCTCGCGACCGATCCCGCTCTGCTTGGAGCCCCCGAACGGCGCAGCCGGGTCGCTGACCAGGCCTCGGTTCAAACCCACCATGCCAAACTCCAGCGCTTCGCTGACGCGTAGACCACGCGCCAGGTCTGCGGTGTATACGTAGCCCACCAGCCCATGCTCTGTGGTGTTGGCGAAGGTAACGGCTTGGGCCTCGGACTCGAACGTCACGATCGGAGCGACCGGGCCAAAGAGCTCTTCGCCCAAGATGGCGGCGCCCGGGGAAACGTTCACCAGGACTGTCGGCTCGTAGTAGTACCCCTCCCCGCCGAGGCGCTGCCCCCCGACTAGCGCCTTGGCCCCCTCCCTGAGCGCTGCTCGGACCAACCCGTCCACTTTCGAGACTGCGTCCTGGTTGACCAGCGGGCCGACATCGGTGCTCTCCAATAACCCAGGCCCGACGACCAGCGCCGACATTCGCCTGGCCAGACGCCGGCTGAACTCATCAGCCACCGACGCTTCGACGTAGAAGCGGTTTGCCGCAGTGCACGCCTCCCCCGCGTTTCGCATCTTCGCCACCATCGCCCCCTCAGTCGCCGCATCGAGGTCGGCGTCGGCGAACACCAGGAACGGCGCGTTGCCTCCTAGCTCCATGGAGGTGTTCACGACCCGGTCGGCCGCCTCAGCCAGCAGGATCCGGCCGACCTCGGTCGACCCCGTGAACGACAGCTTGCGGACTCGAGAGTCGTGGAGCATGGCGGACACGACCTCGCCGGAATGGCGGGAGGGCAGAACGTTCACCACCCCCGGTGGAACCCCGGCCTCCGCCAAGATCGACGCCATCGCCAGCGCAGTCAAAGGAGTGTCGCTTGCCGGCTTCAGGACGACGGTGCACCCGGCAGCCAATGCGGGAGCGATCTTGCGTGTAGCCATGGCTGCCGGGAAGTTCCATGGCGTGACCAGGACGCAGATGCCGACCGGCTGGCGCAGGACGAGGATCTTGTTGGCCCCCGATGGAGCCGTCATCATCGACCCGGCGCCGCGAACGGCTTCCTCGGAGTACCAGCGGAAGAACTCGGCGGCGTAGACCACCTCGCCGCGCGCGTCCCGCAGGGCCTTGCCGTTCTCCAGGGAGATCAGGTGGGCGAGGTCCTCTTCGTTGCCCATCATCAGGTCGAACGCGCGCCGCAAGATCTCGGCTCGCTGGCGCGGGGCCGTGGCGGCCCAGCCTGCAGCGGCTTCTTCGGCTGCGTCGATAGCGGCGATCGCGTCCTGGACACTGGCATCGGCGACGGTGTGGATCGTGGCCCCGGTCGCCGGGTTGACGACCTCAAAACGGCGACCTCCCGCTGCGGGGACCGGTTTGCCACCGATGAAGAGGTCGGTCACCAGGGTCTTGATGAGTTCTGTGCTGGGGGCGCTCATGGAGTTGAACCTTTCGACGGTGCTGGTTCAGGCCTCGGCAGTTGCGGGCCTGAGCAGGCACGGATCTCAATAGGGGTTGGCGATGAATAGTTCCTGGGCAGGGAAGAGGGTCAGAAGGCGCGGGCCATCAATGGTGACCAGGACCTCTTCCTCGATCCGCGCGGCGGAGAAACCGTCGCTGGCCGGGCAGTACGTCTCCAGCGCGAAGACCATGCCGGCCTGCAGCTCGACAGGCTCCTTCATGCTGTTCAGCCTTGAGATGATGGGCCGCTCATGTAGCCCCAGGCCGAGGCCGTGGCCGAACTGGAGGCCGAATGCGGCCATCTCGTTCTCGAAGCCGAACTCTGTGGCCTTCGGCCAGACCGCGGCCACCTCATCGGTGCCCACGCCGGGCCTGACCTTGTTGATCGAGGCGTCCATCCACTCACGTGCCTTGTCGTAGGCCTCCCGCTGGCTGGGTGTGGCGCTGCCGACACTGAAGGTTCGGTAGTAGCACGTGCGGTAGCCGTTGAAGGAGTGGATGATGTCAAAGAAGGCCTGGTCGCCCGGGCGGATGAGACGGTCCGAGAAGTTGTGTGGGTGAGGGTTGCAGCGCTCCCCCGAAACCGCGTTGATCGCCTCGACCTGGTCTGAGCCCATCTCATAGAGCCGCTTGTTTGCCAGAGCCACGATCTCGTTCTCGCGAATGCCTGGCTTCAGCGCCTCGACGATGTCCTGATAGACGCCGTCGACCATGGCTGCTGCCTGGTTGAGCAGCATGATCTCGTCACTGGACTTGATCTGGCGGGCGTCGAGCATGAGCTGCTGGGCGTCAACCACGTGCAGCCCCTGCCGTTGCATCTCGAAGAGGAACGGGGGCTCGACGATGTCCACGCCGATGGGCGCGTCCGCGACTCCGGCCTCCTGGAGCAGGCCCTTGATCTCCCGGACAGCTGATTGCATGAGGCCGACGGTTGGCGCGATCGCTCCACGCAGGCCCAGCATCCCGGCGCGGCAGTCTTCCTGCTCGAGCCATGGCGAATGCAGCCGGTGGTGACGGGCGGCCGATCCGAAGTCCCACAGTGTCGGCCCGCGGTCACT
>PMJN01000075.1 GCA_003157445.1 Micrococcales bacterium | reverse complement strand
GACGAACGTTTTCCGGTGTTCTTACCTGAGTAAGGCCGGTGCCGGACCCGATCAAAGCCTGTGGAGGAACAGATGCCAAGCCAGGAGCACAGAGCACCCCAGCGTCGCGAGGACGCCCCGGACGAAGAGCCCGAGCCCACTGCCGCCACCCCCGAGGCAACGGCCCGCAAGGATGCGCTCGATGATGACATTGACAGCGTCCTGGACGAGATCGATGGTGTTCTCGAATCCAACGCTGAAGAGTTCGTGCGCGGTTTCGTGCAGAAGGGTGGCCAGTGAACCTGCGCTCTGGGGGCGGCGAAGGACGTTTGCCCGCAGCTTTCATGACCACTGGTTCCTCGTCCTTCACCGAGTTCATCGGCGTGCACTCTCCCGAGTTGCTGCCATCACGGCGTCCGCTGCCGCTCAGTGGCACCTTTGACCTTCCGCACGGTACGACGATCGTGGCACTGACCTATGGCGGTGGAATCGTGATGGCCGGGGACCGCCGGGCCACCATGGGCAACCTGATAGCCAACCGCGACATGGAGAAGGTGTTCGCCGCGGACCAGTACTCGGCCGTGGGGATTGCCGGCACCGCGGGTCTGGCCATCGAGATCGTGAAGCTGTTCCAGGTCGAGCTGGAGCATTACGAGAAGATCGAGGGCACGCTGCTCTCCCTTGAGGGCAAGGCGAACCGGCTGGCGACCATGATCCGCTCGAACCTCGCGATGGCGATGCAGGGTCTGTCCGTGGTTCCGATGTTCGCCGGCTTCGATCTGCCCTCCATGACTGGCCGGATCTTCTCCTATGACGTCTCGGGCGGCTGTTACGAGGAACATGACCACCACAGTGTGGGCTCGGGCTCCTTGTTCGCCCGAGGTGCGATGAAGAAGCTCTGGCACCCTGGCATGGACTCGCCCGCGGCGATCCGGGTGGCTGTAGAAGCGCTCTACGACGCCGCCGACGACGACTCAGCCACCGGGGGTCCCGACCTGAGCCGGCGGATCTGGCCGACGCTGGCCGTCGTGGATGCCGAGGGGCTGCGATTCCTGGATGACGACTCCCTGGCCGCCGTGGTCGAGCAGATCGTCGCCGACCGCCGTGGCAACCCCGGAGGTGCCCGATGACCATGCCGTTCTACGTCTCGCCCGAGCAGCTCATGAAGGACCGGGCGGACTACGCCCGCAAGGGCATCGCGCGAGGTCGCTCCGTGGTGGTCCTGGGCTACGACCGCGGGATCGCCTTCGTAGCCGAGAACCCCTCTCGAGCCCTGCACAAGGTGTCTGAGATCTACGACCGGATCGCGTTTGCCGCAGCCGGCAAGTACAACGAGTTCGAGAACCTGCGCGTGGCCGGCGTCCGCTACGCCGACCTGCGTGGCTACTCCTACGATCGCAGCGATGTCACCGCGCGAGGTCTGGCCAATGCCTACGCCCAGACGTTGGGCACCGTGTTCACCCAGGAGTCCAAGCCCTACGAGGTCGAGATTGTTGTGGCCGAGGTCGGCCAGAGCGCCGAACAGGATCAGATCTACCGCCTGACCTATGACGGCTCGGTTGCCGACGAGCAGGGTTTCATCGCCATGGGGGGCGCCGGAGAGCAGATCACTACTGGTCTGCAGGAGCGGTGGACGCCGGGCATGAGCCTGGGCAACGCTCTGGGCCTGGCTGTCGACCTGCTGCGCCAGGATCCGGCCGGTGGGCCAGAACGCACTCTGGCCCCAACCCAGCTCGAGGTCGCGGTGCTCGACCGGGCGCGCCCTCGGCGCACCTTCCGCCGTCTGGTGGGGCCTTTGCTGGACGCACTGCTTAGCAGCGCGGACTCCACGATGGACCTGCCTGCCGACGATGACCCGGCGCCAGGTCGACATGACACGCTGACCGGCAAGAGCAAACCCCCCCAGCGACCCAAGCCGGATCGTTCATGACCATCGCGGTCACCGGTGCCACCGGTGACCTCGGCGGCCGGGTCGCCCGTGAGCTGGCTAGCCGAGGCGTCCAACAGCGGTTGATCGTTCGTAACCCCACCATGGCGCCGCGGCTGCCGGGCGCGGAGGTTGCCGTCGCGGAATACGAGGACTCCGAGGCGATGGCCAAGGCCCTTGACGGCGTGGGGACCTTGTTCCTCGTGTCCGGCCGTGAGGACCCTGATCGGATCTCATTGCATCGCAAAGCCATCCAGGGTGCTCGTCTGGCGGGAATCGAGCGCATCGTCTACACCTCGTTCATGGGTGCCGCCCCTCATGCCACCTTTCCGTTCGCCCAAGACCACAGCGCCACCGAGGTGGCGATCAGGGCGGCGGGGATCAGCCTGACCTCGATGCGCAACTCGCTGTACGCGGACGTTGCGCCCCATTTCGTGGGGACCGACGGAGTGATTCGGGCCCCGGCTGGGCACGGTCGCCTGGCTTGGGTGGCTCGGGCCGACGTGGCGCGGCTGGCGGCCGTGCTGTTGGTCGAGCCCGGCCATGAAGGGCAGATCTATGACGTGTCAGGTCCTCACGCGATCGACCTGCAGGAGACCGCCCGCATTCTGACCAAGGTGACGCGCCACGCCATTACCTACCAGGCAGAGTCCCTGGCCGAGGCCAGAGCCTCCCGCGCAGGCAATCCTGACTGGCTCGTCGAGGGCTGGATCGGCTCCTACCTGATGCTCGACACCGGTGAAGGCTCGGTGACCAGTCACACGATCGAGCACCTCACCGGTCGGCGCCCAATGACTCTTTCTGAGTTTCTTGCCGCCGAACCTGAGTCCTTCGCCCATCTAGTGGGCTGATCACCGACCGGCTCAGGGGCAGCGGATCAATCCAACGCGGCTGGCTGATCCCTGAAGAACCGGCCAGCCGCGGTGACGTGCTTGGCAGTTAGCTCTTGGCGCCGACACTCTGGTTCGGGCCAGCCTTACGGTCATCGACTGCGGTGGCCGTCGGCTCGGCAGTAACAGCCTTCTGCACCTTGGTGGCTGCAGCAGCGGCCTTGGGCTGGTCGCCAGCAGTGGCGCCAGTGGTCGCCTTGGGCTGGCTGGCAGCAGGCTCGGCCATTTCCAACGCGTTTCCGACCGCGACACCACCCAGGGCTGCGAGCATCTGGCGGACATTGCTGAGCTGGGCGTTGATGCTGTCGCGACGTTGGGTCGCGGCAGCCAGCTCGCGCTCCGAGTCGCCCCGGATGCGCTCAGCTTTGGTCTTGGCTTCAGAGACCAGCGTGTGCGCGTGGTTCATCGCCTGCTCCAGCTGCTGCTCGGACCTGGTTGAGGCTTCCTGCTGTGACTGCTCGGACTCGATGCGGGTTTGTTCCGACTGCAGCCGGACGGTGGCCAGCTGCTGCTCTGCGGCAGTGACTTCGGCCGCGAACTCCAACGCCGAGGCGTCCCGGCGGGCCGCAAGGGTGGTCTCGAAGTCGACCGCTGCCGATGCAGACTTGGCGCGGGAGCGCTCGTACACGGCTTCGGCTTCTTCGCGCCGGGCCATTGCCTGGCGGTCTGCGTCATCCATGACGCTGTCGGCCTGACGTTTGGCATCCTCCATGAAGCGAGCGGCCTCGGCCTTGGCGGCGCTGCGCATCTCCTCCGCGTAGTGTTCGGCGTCCCGACGGACAGCTAGTGCGCTTTCATCGGCCAGAGCGTGATGGTTGGCCGCGTCTGCCTGAGCCCGTGACCTCAGCTCGGTGGCTTCCTTGTCTGCCAGCGTCAGGATCGAGCCGATGCGCTCGCCGAGAGTCGCATAGGTAGGCGCTGATGCCTTCATCTGCTCCTCCTCGAGCGTCCGTGCCCGCTGCACGTGACGTTCCACCTCGTTCCTGAGCTGGCTATGAGCAGCCTCGAGCTTGCTGACCTCAATGGTGCGCTCGGCAGCCTCCTGGCGTGCTGCAGCAGTGGCCTTGGCCAGCTCGTGAACATGGGTGTCTACTTGGGCGGGGTCGTATCCGCGGAGGACGCTGCGGAAGTGGGTGCTGGAATCGGTCATCGGGTTCCTGTCGTGGCGTTGGCGGTGGGGGAGAGGTTGGGTCTTGCGTCTTCGGGAGTGGCATCGCATTCTGGCGCGGCCGTATTGGAGACCCCTGCAGCCATCGCAGAGTGCTCGGGCACGGCAAGGGCCTCGATCACCCCTGAGAGATGGCCAAGCTGTGCTGTGATGTCATCGCGTCGATCGGCCAGGACCTTGACCTCCGCGCGTGCCTTCGTGAGCATCTCGCGAGCCTCGGCCCGGCTGGTGTCGGCCTCGGCTCGAGCCGACGCGAGGGTCGCGCTTGCCTCGTCGCGGACCGTTCGGCGGTGTTGGTGGGCCTGGCTCTGAAGTTGAGATACCGCTTCTGCAGCCCGCTCACGCACCAGCCTGGCTCCGTTCTCGGCCTCGTCAAGTCGTCGCTGGCCTCGCTCGAGCGCCGCCTTTGCGGTCAGGTCCGCCTCGGTGATGACCCTTTCGGCATGCGCCCGAGCGTGTTCTCGGGTGAGCATGGTGTCCTTGTCGGCGGCTGCGAGAATGGCATTGGCCTGGGCGCGCAGCCGCTCGGCCTCAGCTGCGGCCTCGGCCACGTCGGTTCGTACCCGCAGAGAGACACGAGATATAAGGTCTCGCAGCTGACGGCGACGGGTGGCCATATGGATGGAGGTGGCTTCGTGGTCTGCCAGGCGCAGCCGATCGGCTTCGACTTTGGCGCTCAACAGCAACGACGCGATGGTTTCCTCGGTCCAGTGCAACTGTTCGGCGGCATCACCGAGGACTCGCTCGGCCTCGGCGTTGGCGGCCTCGCGGGTGGAGGCGACCTCGGCGGCTGCGGTTGACCTGAGCTCGGCCGTTTCGGAGCGTGCATCGTCGAGCTCCTGGCTGGTCAGATCATGGGTTGCGCCGGCTTCGGCGTTGGCCCGTGAGAGGAGCTCGTCGCAGGTGGCCTGCGCGGCGGTGTGGATCGAGGTTGCACGCTGGGTGGCCTCCTCAACCAACTGTGCCAGCTGCGCGCTGACCTGGCTCTGGTGGGACTCGATCTGCGCCGCAGACTCGGACAGAAGTGTCGCGTTGTCCTTGCGTGCCCGCTCGAGCTCGGTGGTCGCCAGCTGCCGCAACCGTAGGTCCTCGACCTTGGCGATGTTGCGGATCTCGTCGGCTTCAGTCTGCGTGCTGGCAAGGAGGCTCTCGCTCGTGAGGTCGGCGGCGGCGGCGACCAAAGTCGCCTGGTCGGAAGCGTCTGCGACCAGCTGGGCCGCCTCTTGTTGCGCCTCATGCAACCGGGCCACGGCCGAACGCTGGGCACTGAGGGCGTCCTCGTGAACATTTGAGGCATCGATCAGCAGGCGTCTGGCCTCGTCGTGGCCCGCGTTGGCCTCTGCGCGCAGTGCGGCGACCTCCGCCTCAACCTCCGAGCGAAGGTGATCGGCGATGACCTGCGCCCGGGACAACAGCCCGAAGGCGGTCGGGCTGGACTGTTCGGGGCTTGGGACGGCGTCCTTCGACGACTCGTCGAGGGCTCCTGGTGGTGCTGTCACGCGTCCCATGATCCCACGGTATTTTGCTGCCAAGGTCCGCTTGTCCGAAAGGGAACTGGACCACTGGGTGGACCGGTGCTCGGCCCGACAGCGGCCAGCGGCGTGCCCGCCCGGTTTGTCCTCTAATGTGTGGAAACCGAAAATGGCTGAGGACGGGCCGTGCCCACCCCTTACCAGGTTGCTGGCCACTCCTTAGAGTGAGGTCATGGATCGCCGCATCTTCGGTATCGAGAACGAGTACGGGGTTACGTGCACGTTTGACGGTCAGCGACGGCTGACTCCCGACGAGGTGGCGCGCTACCTCTTCCGCAAGGTCGTGTCGTGGGGGCGGTCGTCGAATGTCTTTCTTGCCAACGGCTCCCGGCTGTATCTCGACGTGGGCAGCCACCCCGAGTACGCCACACCCGAATGTGACGACGTCCGGCAGCTGGTCACCCATGACAAGGCCGGAGAGCGCATCGTCGAGGGACTCGTGGCCGACGCCCAGCAACGAATCGGCGATGAGGGTGTGGCCGGGGAGATCTATGTCTTCAAGAACAACACTGACTCCGCCGGCAACTCCTACGGCTGTCATGAGAACTACCTGGTCGGGCGGGCCGGAGAGTTTCAGAGGCTGTCCGACATTCTGATTCCGTTCTTGGTCAGCCGACAGATCACCTGTGGCGCCGGCAAGATCACGACCACCTCTCGTGGCGC
>PMJN01000086.1:3303-5468 GCA_003157445.1 Micrococcales bacterium | reverse complement strand
TCCACGAGAACGTGCGAGCCGGCAACACCGCCCTCGACGAAGGCGACGAGGACGAGGCCAAGCGGCTTGGTCTGCAGGTTGTCTCGATGACCGAGGTCTTGGGCATCAATCCGCTCGACCCACACTGGAACTCAGCTTCCGGCGAGGACGCTGACGATGCCATGACGGCGCTGGACGCACTCGTGCGCGACGCCATCGAGGCCCGTGAGGCCGCCCGCGCGGCACGCGACTTCAGGGTGGCCGACCAGATTCGCGATCAGCTAACCACGGCGGGCATCGCTGTTGAGGACACCTCCTCGGGCGCGCGCTGGTCGCTGGCCCGCCGTAACGACGCCTGAAAAGGGACCGAACATGCCAGGAAATTCACAGCGCCGAGGCGCCATCCGTGGATCCAAAAAGGGTCCGAGCGGCGGTAGCGGCGGCCAGCGACGTAAGGGCCTGGAAGCCCGTGGCGCAACCCCCAAGGCCATCGAGCGCACCAAGCACCCCGCGCACAAGAACGCGGCTCGCGCGGCGAAGCCTTCGGCTGCTCGTGGCGCCCGTAGCGCGGGCCCCTCTCGCAGTGGTGGTGCGCCCCGCCGGACCAAGGGGTCCAGCGAGATCGTTTATGGGCGCAACTCTGTACTTGAGGCGCTGCGGGCGGACATCCCGGTGACCACGATGTACATCGCCGGCCGCCTCGACTCAGATGACAGGGTGCGTGAGGCCCTAAAGATCGCTACCAGCCGTTCCGTCTCGATCCTGGAGACCCCACGCGGCGAGCTCGACCGGATCACCGATGGCGGAGTCCACCAGGGTCTGGCCCTTCAGGTTCCGGCCTACGCCTACGCCCACCCCAACGACCTGGCCAACCCCGACCTACCCGGGATACCGCTCATCGTGGCTCTGGACGGCATCACTGATCCCCGCAACCTGGGCGCGATCATCCGCTCAGTCGCCGCGTTCGGGGGGCACGGGGTTGTGGTGCCGGAACGGCGATCGGTCGGCATGACCGCCAGCGCATGGAAGACCTCGGCCGGCGCAGCGGCCCGCGTTCCGGTCGCCCAGTGCAGCAACCTCACCCGGACCCTTCAGGACTACCGCAAGGCCGGCTTCTTCGTGCTGGGCCTGGACATGGACGGTGACGTGACGTTGCCCGAACTGGAGCTGGCCAAGGAGCCCCTGGTCATTGTTGTTGGCTCGGAGGGAAAGGGGTTGTCCCGGTTGGTGCGAGAGACCTGTGACCAAATTGTCTCAATCCCGATGTCATCGGTTGTGGAGTCCCTCAACGCCGGGATCGCCACCGGTGTCACGCTCTACGAAGTCGCCCGCCGCCGCGCGCTCTAGGGTCGGTCCGCGGTAGGCGGCAGTATCTGTTTTGCGATTGTGCAGCCAAATGAGCCACCTGGAAGTCCTGGTCCGATAGCGTCTGAACAAGCGGCACCACCGGGCGCCGGCACTTGGGATGAAAGGGCTTGCGTATGTCTGACTACGGCAGCACCCCGCCTCCGCCTCCGCCTCCGCCTCCGCCTCCGCAGTCCCCATATGGGGCTCAAGGAGCCCAGGGCACACCGCCGTCCAACTATCTGGTGTGGGCGATTCTGACCACGATCTTCTGTTGCCTGCCCTTGGGTATCGCCTCGATCGTCTTCTCCACCCAGGTCAACAGCAAATGGGCGCTGGGAGACGTTGCCGGTGCTCAAGACTCATCGGAGAAGGCCAAGAAGTTCGCGATATGGTCGGCGATCGCCTGGGCCGTCATCGCCGTCATCTACGCGATTGCCCTCGCGGTAGGTTTCGCCAACTTCAACTTCAGCACCTCGAACAGTTCCGGGTTCTGACCGGAACCGAACGAACATGCGGACTAGCCTGTTGGACGTGCTTCCACGTTCTCCGATCGTGACGTTCACCAGCGGCCGGCGAGCGGTGCTGCTACCGCTGGGGGTTGCGGCGGCGGCGCTGCTGGCCACCGGATACGTGGCCGGCGTCGATCCGAACGTCGCCGGTCACTACCCGACCTGTCCGTTCCTGGCCATCACCGGGTGGTACTGCCCAGGGTGCGGTTCCCTGCGCGCGCTCCATGCGTTGGCCCACGGCGACGTGTGGAGCGCGCTGGCCAGAAACCCCTTCGCGGTGGTGGCGGCGGGCTACCTCGTTGTCTCCTGGGTGCTCTGGTTTGAGCGTAC
>PMJN01000086.1:0-3166 GCA_003157445.1 Micrococcales bacterium | reverse complement strand
CTTTCCGACAGGTACCAGCGATGCTCGAGGACCTCATGGAACACCTCGGCCGGCTCCAGCTTTCTGGTCAGGTTTCGCGGGACGGTGCGGGTGACTGGCTCGTAAACCTGGGACAGCCAGTCCTGTGCCACGATCGCTTGGTCGTCGTTTTGCCGGTCCTGGGAGGCGCCGAAGGCGTCGAGGTCGTTGAGGAGGCGGCGAGCCTGGTTCTCCTCGACATCGAGTCCGGTCAGACGTAACAGTCGGCGTGAATGATGCCCCGCATCAACGACTTTTGGCTGGATCTGGATTGTTGCGCCGCCGAAGTCGGTGGAGATCGTCAGCTCGTCGACGTCGAAGCCAAGCTCATTGAGACGACGGATGCGTTCGTCGACCCGCCAGCGACAGCCCTTCTCGAACCGCTCGCGCCCGGTGAGCTCACGCCACAGGCAACGATAGCGGTCCACAATGGTCTGCGAGACCTCGATGGGATCAACGGTGGCCGCCAGGAACCCGCCGGCCTCAAGATCCATGAGCTCGCCGGCGATGTTGACCCGCGCGATGTCGAGGTCGTGATCGCGCTGTCCATCGGAGAGCGTGCTGCGGATCTCACCAGTCTCAGCATCCACGAGGTAGGCCGCGTACGCGCCCGCGTCCCGGCGGAACAACGTGTTCGACAAGGACACATCGCCCCACCAGAAACCCGCCAGGTGGAGCCGCACCAACAACACGGCCAACGCGTCGATCAGCCGTTGGGCGGTATCCGGACGCAGGTTATGGCTGAACAGGGCTCGATATGGCAGAGAGAAGTGAAGGTGCTGCGTGAGCAGGCACGCATCGAGCTTCTCGCCGCTGGCGGTGGTGCGGCCGCTGACGACGCCGAAGGGCTGGACACACGGCTGGTCGATCTTCTTCAGAAAGCGCAGAATGTTGTACTCGCGAACGGCGAGATCGGCCCTGATCTCCTTGACCGCGATAACCGTGCCGGAGACCTTGACGAACTGCACCACATGGCGCGAGATACCGCGGGGAAGAGCGGCCAGGTGCTCGCCAGGCCAGTCCTCCAGCGGCAACGACCAGGGGAGGTCGAGCAGTGCAGGATCCGGTCGAGCCGCGGTGATCTCGAGTGCCATCTAAGGAGACAATCAGCCGCCGAGGCGCAGACCGGTCTCAGCGTTGAAAAGGTGCACGTGGTCGCCCTTGGGAGTGAGGTGGACCACAGAGCCCTTATGGGGAGGCGTGCGACCATCAACGCGCACGATGATCGGCTTGATGTCACCGGTGCTCTCGGTGGTCGAGCCGTAGATGTAGGCGTCGGCCCCGAGCTCTTCAACGACCTCGACGGTGACCGGCAGGCCGGCGCCTTCCATGCTGATCGTGAGATCTTCGGGACGGACGCCGAGGGTGACTTCCTTGCCCACCCCGGTCAGGAAGCTGCGCTCGATGGGGTGGGTGGCAGAGCCGAATTTCACCCCTCCGTCAACCACAGGCACGTCGAAGAGGTTCATCGCTGGCGAGCCGATGAACCCTGCGACGAAGACGTTGTCGGGGTGGTCGTACATGCCGCGGGGGGTGTCGCACTGCTGAAGGATGCCGTCCTTCAGGACCGCGACCCGGTCTCCCATTGTCATGGCCTCGATCTGGTCGTGGGTGACGTAGACCATGGTGACGCCCAGTCGCCTTTGCAGAGAGGCGATCTGCGTACGGGTCTGAACGCGTAGCTTGGCGTCGAGGTTGGACAGCGGCTCGTCCATGAGGAAGACCTGAGGATTGCGCACGATGGCTCGCCCCATGGCGACGCGCTGACGCTGACCACCTGAGAGGGTCTTGGGCTTGCGGTCGAGGTAATCTCCAAGGTCGAGGATCTTGGCGGCGTCGGCAACGCGCCTGGCGATCTCACTCTTGTTGATGCCCGCGATCTTGAGTGCGAAGCCCATGTTGTCGGCCACGGACATGTGCGGGTAGAGCGCGTAGTTCTGGAAGACCATCGCGACGTCGCGGTCCTTGGGGGACAGGTCGGTGACATTGCGCTCGCCGATCCAGATATCACCTTCGTTGACCTCTTCGAGTCCGGCGAGCATCCGCAGACTGGTGGACTTGCCACAACCGGAGGGACCGACCAGAACCAGGAACTCACCATCTGCGATGTCGATGTTGAGTCTGTCGACCGAGGGTGTGTCGTTGCCGGGGTAGGTGCGGCTAGCGTTGTCGAACTTGACTGTTGCCATCTGATTCAGCTTCCTTCACCGGCAGGAACGTGCCGGACGGTCCGTTGTAAAGGTGATGAACGCCGTTGGGCGCCCGTGGGGCTGAGCTTGAAGCGGGCGGTGTGACGCGCATCATGCTGTACCCGTGACTCTAGCCGACGCCGTCAAGAGGCGCGTGTTCCCATGTCAGGCCTGGACCGCTCTCGAGGCCGATGTCACCGCCGATGATGCCTGCAATTTCTTGCACGACTGGCGGTTTCCTGCAAGAAATTGCTACGTTTCGGCCATAAAGCGTGGGACGAGTGTGGTTGCCGCAGGCGGCAGGGCATGAGAACAACACATCGTCCTTGCCGACGCGTTGGGACGCTTCCAGCTCATGACGGGCCACCAAAGGCCAACATTGATCCGGCAAAGGACCGAGAGGAAATGCAATGAGAGCGCGGCTGGCAGACATCGCCGAGCACGCTGAGGTCAGCGAGGCGACGGTCAGTCGGGTCCTCAACGGCAAGCCAGGGGTTGCCGACGCGACCCGACAGGTCGTGCTGACCTCCCTTGACGTCCTCGGGTACGACCGGCCGAGCCGGTTGCGGCGCAAGAGCGCCGGGCTTGTCGGGTTGGTCACTCCGGAACTGACGAACCCGATCTTTCCGGCATTCGCCCAGACCCTGGAGACCGCCCTGTCTCGCCAGGGCTTCACTCCCGTTCTGTGCACCCAGACCCCGGGCGGCTTACACGAGGACGACTACGTATTGATGCTCCTCGAGCGCGGCGTGGCCGGGATCATCTACGTCAGCGGGCTGCACGCAGACTCCACCACGGACCCCAGGCGCTACGTGACGCTGCGCGAGCGCGGTCTGCCGATCGTGCTTATCAACGGTTACCTCGAGGGGGTGGAGGCGCCGTTCATCTCCAACGACGACGTTGCCTCGATGGACCTTGCCTTGAGGCACCTGGTTGCGCTGGGACACCAGAACATCGGG
>PMJN01000401.1 GCA_003157445.1 Micrococcales bacterium | reverse complement strand
CAAGAAGTTCCGCTAACGCGACGTACGACGCGTCGTAGGCCGACAGGTTATCCCGGAGTTCCCAAACACGATCCAGCAGTGAGAACACGGGGTACCGCGTCATTCCGAGACGTCGAAAGGCGTCTAGAGCGGTCCACCCGGAGTCGGCAGCTAGCTGTTCAGCAGCGACCATGCGGCGAAGTCCGTTGGCGACTTCGGAGTCGATCAGATGTGGAGCGTGTAACTGTTCGGTAGCAAGAGCACTCCTAGCAGGGCCGGCGTTGAGCAGTGCAGATAGGGCCGCCGAAGCATCGACCACGATCACCTGTCGGCACGTCCAGCATCTAGGTCGTGCAGAATCGTCGCGGCGTTCAGACCGAAATCAGGCAGGCTGCCGAGCAACGCAGGGTTGTCGGCTCTGCGCGACACCTCAGCCAGTTCCCTGACCGCTACTGCCCCTACTGACGTGGCGTCCCGAGCTGCGAGCCGCTCCAAACGCGCGACGACGTCATCCGGCACATTCCTCAAGTAAAGCGTCCTCATGTCGCAACATGCTAGCAAAGAACTTGCAGAGTGCCAAGGAAGCAACCCATTGCGCCACAGGCTGATTTCTCATCTCATGCCCGGGCTTCTGCCGACCAGGAGCGCGAGTAGGACCGCGACCCTTTCGGCCCGCCAACAGGTCCGCAACAGGATCCTACGAGACGAAGATCAGCCAAGGGCGGTCGACTGGAACGTCACCGAAAGCGTCCGCAGCCGGTTCGGCGTTCGGGAGGATCGGCATCCGTCGGCCACGCGAGGGTTGGGGGCGGATTCGGTGCCCACAGGTGGTCAAGGAGCACGTCGCGGCCGGGGTGGCGCCCCAAGGAACACCGACACGCCCCTGTGGAGTCCTTCGGGCAACTCGGGAGAAACTTAGGCAAACCTTCATCGAAAACCCGTCAGGACCTTCGTTCAACTTGCGGATAGTGACTACATGAGTTGAGGCGTGCCCGCGCTGAGGACCTTCCGAGCAATGCCAATTCCGTCGAAAGGCCAAACCCCGCATGTCCTCAGAATTGTCCCGTCGTAACGTCCTGTTCGGTGCCTTCGGCCTGGCCGGCCTCGCAGCGATGAGCGCCTGCGGGAGCACGAGCGCCGTGTCACCCCCCGCCGGTTCCGTACGCCAAGCCGACGCGCTGCGTCGGCGCTCCGGCCAGCACGTCGTCACGGCAAATCTGACACCACGACCGACCACAGTCGACCTCGGAGGCCCAGTGGTCAACACCTGGGCCTATGGCGACACGGTGCCCGGACCCCTGCTGCGCGCCCGTGCCGGAGACCTGATGCGGGTCCAGGTGGACAACCAGCTACCGGCTACGACCAGCGTGCACTGGCACGGCATCGCCCTACGCAACTCCATGGACGGTGTGCCGGGCATGACCCAGGCCCCGATTGGCGCAGGCAAGCCCTTTACCTACGAGTTCACCGTCCCGGACCCGGGCACCTACTTCTACCACCCCCATTCCGGCCTCCAGCTCGACCGCGGCCTGCATGGGGCTCTGCTGGTTGATGACCCGGCCGACCCCGGCGGCTACGACGTCGAATGGACCGTCGTTCTCGACGACTGGGTCGACGGCACCGGCCGCACCCCTGAGGGCGTCCTCAAGGAACTCACCTCAAGCAGAGGCGGTGGCGCGGGCTCAGGAAAGGGCATGGACGGCATGGGCATGGGCAGTGGCAAAGGCAAGGGGATGATCTCACCGCTGCTGGGCGGGGCCGGCGACATCGCCTATCCGCACTACCTGGCCAACGGACGCGTCCCCGCAGCGCCGGTGACCCTGACCGCTAAATCCGGACAGCGGGCAAAACTGCGTCTGATCAACGCCGGCTCGGACACCGCATTCCGGGTCGCGCTCGGCGGTCACCGGCTAACAATCACCCACAGCGACGGGTTCCCGGTCGCGCCCGTGACCACCGACGCGCTGCTGATCGGGATGGGCGAGCGGTATGACGTGCTGATCACCGTCGGTGACGGCGTCTTCCCGCTGGTCGCACTCGCCGAGGGCAAACAGGGCAACGCCCTTGCCCTGGTACGTTCCGCGGCCGGCACACCGCCCAAGACATCGGTCCGCCCAGCCGAGCTCGCCAAGAAGGTCATCCTGAGTACGGACCTGACGGCCGCAGACAGCGTCCGGCTCAAGACCAAGGACGTGGACCGGAGCCATGATCTGCTACTGAGCGGTTCGATGACCCCGTACCGGTGGACCATCAACTCCAAGACCTTCCCCGACACTGACACGCTGCCGGTCGAGGAAGGCCAACGAGTTCGATTGCGGTTCCAGAACATGTCGATGATGTTCCACCCGATGCACGTCCACGGTCACACCTTTGGCTTGGTGGGCGGTGGCGCGCGCAAGGACACGGTCATCGTGCGCCCGATGCAGACCGTGCAGGTGGACCTCGACGCCAACAACCCCGGTCAATGGGCGACCCACTGCCACAACATCTACCACGCCGAGACCGGCATGATGACGACCCTGTCCTACCCGTCTTGACCGCGGTCGCATCTGCGGAGCGGAAAGCGCTCGCTCAGTGGGTTGAGCACGCCAAGGTCAGCTTGACTGAGGACGTCGTAGTTGGCCTTGTGACAAGGCACCACTCGTGCCAGTTTGCGCGAGCGCTCTGAGACGCAGACACTCGCACATCGGCTATGGGCGGAGGTTTCTTTTCGACCGTCGACCGTCCCAATAACGGAACGTCGCGCGGGTCAAGATGACGAACTGCTCGAGCCCGACAGCGATGCCCATCGCGACCAGTTGCTTGCTCTCATCGAGGAGATCGCCGCGGTCGCTATGACGACCGGGGCTGTGGTCGACGCAGATGC
>PMJN01000228.1 GCA_003157445.1 Micrococcales bacterium | reverse complement strand
CAGTTGCAGACAGGAATCCATCACCTCTGCCTGCACCTCGGTGGTGAACAGCTTGACCCTGGCGGCGTCGGCCACTGTGAGAGTCCCGGCGTCCAGCTCCTCGATGGCCCGGTCAACCATGTGGCGGCCCGCCTCGACCTTGGCCGAGAGCCCGGCGAGGACGAACTTGGTGTTCTGGAACGAGGCAATGGGGGTGCCGAAGGCCTTGCGCTGCCGGGTGTAGTCCACGGTCAGCTCGATCGCCCGCTCGCTGGAGGCCTGGGCCGAGATCGCGATCGACATCCGTTCGGCCGGGAGATTGGCGGTCAGGTAGGCGAACGCGTTGCCCTCCAGCCCCAGGCGATTGGCGACCGGCACCGCGACGTCGTCGAAGAAGAGCTCGCCGGTGTCCTGGGACTTCAGGCCGAGCTTGTCCAGGTTGCGGCCACGGGCGAAGCCTGTCATGTGCTCCTCGACAACCAGCAGGGTCAGACCCGCCCTGCGGTCATCCTCCGAACGCGAGGTCCGCGCCACGACGATGATGAGGTCGGCCTGAACACCACCGGTGATAAACGTCTTGGTGCCGTTCAGGACGTATGAGCCACCCTCAAGAACGGCGGTGGCCGAGATTCCTGCAAGGTCGGAGCCGGTGCCGGGCTCTGTCATCGCGATCGCTGTCATCGACTCGCCAGAGACGAAGGCCGGAAACCACCGGGCTTGCTGCTCCGGCGTTGCGAGATCCAGGAAGTACGGCAGCACCACGTTGAGGTGCAGCTGGAGAGCACCGGAGACCGCCCCGGTGTGAATGATCTCCTCGGCGAGGATCACGTTGTAGATGAAGGTCTTCTCGCCCGCACCGCCATACTCCTGCGGAATCCGGATGCCGGTCACCCCGAGGCGGCCGAACTCGGCATACAAGCTCTTGGGGACGCTTTTGGCAGCCTCCCAGTCAGCCACGTGCGGAACGACTCGCTCCATCAGAAAGGCCCGCACCGAGCTCCGGAAAGCTTGCTGCTCATCGGTGCTGGTGCGAGCCCTCATGACGTGCCCCCGTCGTAGCTAGCGAGTTTCTAAAAACCCAGCGTATCGGCAGCCTGGGGAGAAGAGTCACGCAAGAACTGCGCACATCGCTGCTGCTCGTCGGCCTCGCCGATTTCGCCGGCGGCACGGCTCAACGCGGCTAGGGATCGAAGGAACCCCTGGTTCGGCTCATGCGACCACGGCACCGGGCCCTGGCCCTTCCAGCCGCCGCGGCGAAGTGCATCCAGGGAGCGGTGATAGCCGGTGCGCGCGAACGCGTAGCCCTCGATCGTGTGACCGTGCGCGAGCGCATCCTCGGCCAGAGCGGCCCAGGCCAGCGGTGAGGACGGGTTTGCTGCCGCGACGGCCCGCAGGTCCTTGCCTTCGGCGAGCAAGGCGGCTGCCGGGTCGACCGGCAGCCGGGTCTCGGGAACCCCCAGGAGGTTGCTCATCAACCGTGGGTTCCGGCGCTGCGCAGGTTCTGGCAGGCCTGCACGACTCGCGCCGCCATGTTGGCTTCTGCTTCTTTGCCCCAGGCGCGCGGGTCGTACTGCTTCTTGTTGCCGACCTCGCCGTCGATCTTCAGGACGCCGTCGTAGTTCTTCATCATGTAGCCGGCGACGGGNNGTCGACGTTCATCTTGACCACGCCGTAGTCGACCGCGTCAGAGATCTCCTGGGGAAGCGAGCCCGAACCACCGTGGAACACGAGGTCGAAGGGCTTGGCGTCCGCGGCCAGAGCCTTTGACTTGACGATGGCATCCTGAGCGTGCTTGAGGATGTCGGGACGCAGCTTGACGTTGCCCGGCTTGTACACGCCATGGACGTTGCCGAAGGTCAGGGCGGTCATGTAACGGCCGAACTCGCCCAGACCCAGCGCCGCTACGGTCGCGAGCGCGTCCTCGGGGGTGGAGTAGAGCTTCTCGTCGATCGCACCCGTAACGCCGTCCTCCTCGCCACCGACGACACCGATCTCAACCTCGAGGATGATGTGCGCTGCCTGGCACAGGTCGAGCAGCTCGCGGGCGATCGTGAGGTTCTCAGCTACTGGCACCGCGGAGCCGTCCCACATGTGCGACTGGAACCACGGCTGGCCGCCGGCCTTGACCCGCTCGGTCGAGGCGGCGATCAGCGGGCGGACGAAACCGTCAAGCTTGCCCTTGGGGCAGTGGTCGGTGTGCAGCGCGATGTTGACATCAAAGTTCTTGGCGACCTCGTTGGCGTACGCGGCAAGGGCAATGGAGCCGGAGACCATGTTCTTGATCGTGGATCCAGACAAGTAGTCGGCCCCACCAGTCGAGACCTGCACGATGCCGTCGCTGCCGGCCTCGGCGAACCCGCGGATCGCGGCGTTCAGCGTTTGAGAGGACGTGACATTGATGGCCGGGTAGGCGAACGAGCCTGCCTTCGCACGGTCCAGCATGTCGGCGTAGACCTCGGGGGTAGCGATGGGCATGAGTGGCTCCTCAAACTTGAGTTCATCGGTCGGCCGACCGATGAGCGGCGCTTTTTTCCTAACTCTGATCCTTGCACGCAAGCGGGCCGGGTTCGACCCCAGTCCCGGGCAGTGGAGGCTGGCCAGGGAGGTCGGATCGCTCAGGAACCAGCGGGCTGATCGAACACGTGACGTCGCACCCAGGCATGCATCGCGATCGCGGCGGCCGCGCCGGCGTTCACGGACCTGGTCGAACCGAACTGGGCGATGTCTAGGATGACTTCCGATGCCTCCTGCGCCAACGGTGAGAGCCCCGGACCCTCCTGGCCGAAGAGCAGGATGCAGCGCCTGGGCAGGTCAAAGGTCTCGATCGGCTGCGAGCCGGGCAGGTTGTCGATACCAATGATCGGGATGGGGCCAGCTCCTGCTCCTGGCGGAATGTGGGCGCCACCGCCCGCGGGTGCGGTCGCGGCCCAGTCGACGAGGTCCTGAACGCTGGGGTGGTGATACTCATGCTGGTAACGATCGGTCACCATGGCGCCCCGACGGTTCCATCTGCGCTTGCCGACGATGTGAAACGCCATAGCGTTAAAGGCGTTGGCGGTGCGGATCACCGATCCGATGTTGAAGTCGTGCCCCCAGTTCTCGACCGCAACGTGAAACTCGTGCCGCTGGGTGTCAAGGTCGGCCACGATGGCCTCGTGTCGCCAGTACCGGTACTTGTCCACCACATTGCGGCGGTCGCCGCTGGCGAGCAGCAACTCGTCATAGGTGGACAGCTCGGGCTCGGCTGGCCACGGACCAACCCAGGGTCCGACTCCTATCTGCGTCAGCACCTCGGCTCCCATCGTTTGTCACAAGTATGACGGCAAATAGGTAGTGACTGGCGTCACGGATATCCTCTGACCTGTGATGCACACTCTGGGACCCGACTGGCTCAACGCCCAACACCTGCTGACGACGTTGGGGCCTTCGGCCTTCGCCGTCAGCCTGGCGGTCATCTTCGCCGAATGCGGGCTGTTCACGTTCTTCATGCCGGGCGACTCGTTGCTGTTCACAATCGGCCTGGCGATCCAGAACCCGCAACAGCTGATCAACCTGCACGTCAACATCGTGGTCGCCTGCCTCGCGCTGACGGCCGCCGCCTTCCTGGGAAACGTCGTCGGCTACGAGATCGGGCGCGCGGTCGGCACCCCCCTGTACAGCCGGGGAGGGCGACTGCTCAAGCCTGAGCACTTCGACAAAGCCCATGCCTTCTTCGAGAAACACGGCAGCAAGGCGATCGTGCTGGCCCGCTTCGTGCCGGTGGTTCGCACGTTCATCACCGCTGTGGCCGGGGT
>PMJN01000240.1 GCA_003157445.1 Micrococcales bacterium | reverse complement strand
CGTCCCACGCTCCCGATCCTCTTTCTGAGACCGACACCCTCCAGGTTCCCGTAGCCGACTCTCGCCTGGGATCTACGCGCTCGGAGTCCGGACCTGCACATATCGCGCTTCGGCTCCGAATACCGGACATGGGCCGACTCATCGCACACTCGCCACGGACACCAACGATTGCCTATTACGCAACGGGCGTGCTTGCTGCCAGCGGAGGCATCACGGCCGCCCACCTGGTCGCCGGGCTGATCAACCCCGCCGCGTCACTGGCGCTCGCGGTCGCCTCGACGGTCATCGACGCCAACCCTAGGGCGGTCAAGGAGTATGCCGTCGGAAATCGGGAGCAAGGGTGCGGAGTTGATGCCTGATGCCACGCCTCGGTCAAGGCGACAGGCAATGACGTACTACCGAATCCGCCGCTAATCACGTGCTGCCGACCTGTGTAGAGCCGTCCCGCAAGTGGTTCGTCGGAGAGCGAGTCGCCGATTTGGCGGCGCTCAAGCCATTGAGACAGGAGTACTCGCACGAAGTCGTCAGGCTGCACCGTCATGTGCCCGGTTGTGACCCGCCGTTGTCGTTTGCCGTGCGGCAGGTCCCGGTCGAGCGCAGGTTATGTGGTCGTCCATCCGGCGACGACTAGGCAGATCGGAGCGCCGAGCGCCAGCGTCGCGGACCCGAACATCAGCAGGGACAGCAGAATGTGTGGCCGCTTGGCCTCTTGCAGGAGGTCGAGCCGGATTCGTGCTGTCGAACAGCCCACTCCCATGGCCGCATCGGGTGCGGAGCTCCCGGCCATGGTGACCACGGCGCGTGCCACGACCACCGGGCCGACCGCCTTGACCGCCGACCGGTCGGCCAACACCTCTGCCAACAGCCGCACCTCACTCAGGGCCTCGGGGCTGCGCAGGATCGGCGGCAACGCCGTGTATATGACGGTGAAGAACTCGAGGATGAGGTCGTGACGTTCTCGTAGGTGTGCACGTTCGTGGGCCAGAACCGCCTCCACCTCCTCTGCTGACAGGGCATCGATCGTGCCCTGGCTGAGGACCACCCGGCTACGCAGGCCGGGCACGCAATATGCTGTGGGCGTGGAGTGCTGCAGCACGCACAGCTGCGGGTCGCTGAGCTCGTTTCGTACTTCCGGAGCGTTTGACAGCAGGTCAACCAGATCGCGATGTCGTCGGCGCGTGGCACGCAGCCGGGTGCCGATCTGATGCCCGGAAACCAGGACGTGGGCGAGCATGAGCCCGCTGAGGACCGCACCTACCGTGGCCAAGGCCCGAGCTGAGCCGGGGCCTTCCATGGCTTCCTCGCCGATCTCCAGGAGGACTGCCGGTGTGGCGGCGAGCGCACTGAGAACAGCGGCGATGGTGACCGACTGCCAGATAACCAGGGCCGCCCGAGGAGCTCGGCGAAACGTAGTCATGCGCGCCAGCACACGAGGCACCGGCCAGGCGAGCACGAGGGCCAGTGCGACGAGGGCAGCTGCGAAGACCATTGGTGGGTGTTGGGGTTTCGTGTGACGTGGGTCTCGGCCGCGTCAGGCTGTACGGAAGCGTCGGGTTCCGACGGCATGGAACGACCAGGCAGGTGCCCGGTCGGCGGTCGGCGCAGTGGGCGGCTTGCACAGGCCGGTGTCGATGACACAGGTCCGCGGGCGGCCTTGGTCATCCAGACCAGCAGGCACCGTGCACGACAGCCCGGCGCAGGTGTCGACGGCTCTCGAGTCTGTGGCCTCGGCAGCCGCAGCGCTCCCAGTGGCAGGTGTCAGCAAGGCCGCTACAGTCACGGCGACCGACGTGTCGGCCGGGGTCATCGAGAACAAGCGGAGCATGGTGCCTACCTCCGTTGGTGTTGAAAGCACAACGAGATCGGACAGGGGGTACGTGGGACTGAGCTGCCCCCTGCCAGAGCGAGCCCGGCAGGGGCCCGGTCAGGGCGCAACGAGGGTACAGATCTTCACGCTGAACGCGCTGATGGTGCAGATCTGTTGAGTGAGCGGTTGCGACGGCAACCCGGACGGTGTCGACCCCGGGCTAGAGGTCCTAAGCGCGGGCAGGGGGAGTGACAAGTTCGGGCCGGGCGGCGGCGGTGACGTGGGCGGGGTGGTCGCCGGCGCACTGGTGGTGACAGCTGGCTCTTGCCCTGTCGGTGAAGTCGAGCCAGAGACCGGTTTGCCCTTCGCCGGTGTGGCGTCCTTGGCCGCCGCGTTGACGGCATCAGCCTTGGAAGGGGCCGGATTGGCGGCGGGCAGGTCCGAGGCCGGCAGGGCGCCGACACCGCGGCGATATGCATCGGCGATGGCGGTCACCGTCTGGACGTAGGAGTCAGAAGGGTTGAAGCGCATGATCGCGGCACGCAGGCCGTCCGGGCGGGTGAGATCTCCGTGGCCGGAGCAGAGATAGACCGCGGTCGCGGCTGTGGCGTCGAGCATGTTCTGCGGGTTCTTGACTCCGCGTCCAGCGGTGTCGATATTGACGACGCGCCACGTGTTGGGAATGAACTGCATCGGGCCCACGGCCCGGTCGTAGGTCGTGTCCCGGTCCCACAGGCCGTGGTCGGTGTCGGTGATCCGAGCGGTCCCGTTCGTGCCGTCCAGCGGGATACCGATAATGCCCGGCTGAGCGACGCCGGCCGCGTCGAGATGGTTCCCGCCGAAGCGGGCGTGGTCGCTCTCGACTCGCCCGATTGCAGCCAGCAACGCCCAGTCAATGTGGCAGGCAGGGTCGGCTGCAGCGACCAACGTGGCACTGCGACGGTAGGCCTCGAGGGCAGGACTTGGGATGCCCATCCTGTCCAGGGCAACGAGGGCAGAGCTGCCGGGCGCGGTGCCCGCGGGCAGCACCAGTCCGGGTGCCCCCTGTTTGCCTGCACCGGCCGGGACGGCAGGCATAGCCAGTGCGGTGCCGGGCACGACGATCGTGGGTGGGGCTTCCGAGGCGGACACACTTTTGACGTCGCCTGCGGGGGATGCCAAGGCGATGCCGCCACTGATCAACGCGATGGCCGGAATGGTTGCGCAGGCTTTGCGCCAAGGCAATGTGATCGTGCGGGCTTGACGGTGACCTCCACGATGACTTGCACGGTTCGACATGCGTTCCTCCTTCGGTGACATCACGTTTCAGATGGTGCTCCTTGTACGGAGAACGACGAAGCGCGACAAAAGTCACGAAACCCGGAGGGTCGCAGGGCCCTGTTGGCGTCGCAGGTACCCCCGATGCCGCAGTTGCGTCCACCCGGGCGCCAAACTCGAGACCAGCTCCGGCACGGCGCCACCTACCGGGATCGACTACCTCGCCCTGGTAGGCACAACGACGATCGGATACATCGACGGCAAGCATCGGCGTCCCTGGGATGATGGGTAACCGGTCACCGAACGCCTGAATTCGCCGATTCGCAACGGGTCACGGATCATCTGCCCATGCGCGGCTCCGAACAGCCGTCCGCACCGCTCGCTTGGTCCGGGGCCGTTGCGGCTCATGCTGACTTCAGCACCCGCAGCGCCTCGAGGGTCACCCAGCGGCTCGGTTCGCCTTTGACCTCGATCGGCACCAGGAAGCGGTCGTTGAAAGTGCTCTCGAGCATCCAGCGGCCCTGCGCGTCGGCCTTGCCAGCGACTAGGCGAAGGGCCTCCTGCATGCGCTCGTCGCGGTACCCCAGCGTCGTCAAGATCCCCAGGATCTCGAGCATGTCGGTCTGGTACATGAGCGGGAAGCCGAGGCGCCGCCAGCCCCGCTTGGAGTCCTTCGCCAGATCGTGACTGCGTTTGTGAATGTGATGGTGCAGCATGAACTCGGCGCCCTGCGCAATCGTGCGCTCAACCTCGGGAGAGCGCCGGTCTGGGGGGATCGCGGCCAGGGCCTTGAGCGCCTTGACCGCGCCCATGTGGCAGGTGTGGCGCCCCCAGCACATTTCCCACCTGTCGTAGGGCCAGCCGGCGGGCGCCTCGCCTTCGCCGTCGTCGAAGCGCTGATAGGTGGTGATCCAGTCCACGCCGTGTTGTACCCGCGGGTCGTCCAGCATGCCGAGCCGGATCAGACTCCACACCAGGTTGCCGGTAAGGCAGGGAATGACGGAACTGTGCAGGCCGCCGCCATCCTTCTTCGCGCGGCTGACGGCGAAGCCGCCCGACTCGGTGTCCTGTGCGTCGCACAGGATTGCCTCGCAGCCGCCGCGCACACGCTGGTCAGCGCCGTCGGCGCCGAGCGCAGCGAGGATGATGAGCTGCCAAACCGTGCCGCGGTACTTGGCCGTGTAGTAATGGTCGCGGCCCTCCCAATGACCGTCGCCAGCCTGCGCGGCCAAGATGCGCGGCACGGTGCCGTAGCTCATGATGCCGCGTCGCGCCGCCACGACCTCAGCGTCGTCCGGCGCTGCCCCCAGCAGGTCGGTGAGCGTGAAATAGCGCACCGAGGGGTTGTCACCCTCGAGTAACCAGGCAATGGGGTCTGCGCCCGGCATGGAACCCCATTCGCTCACGAGACCAGTCTCAGGCTCCTGCTCGATCATGACAAGGGAGTTCACTCTCTTGGGAGAAACGGACTTTGGGGGTCTGGCCTCCACATCCCCAACTCTCCCCGGGACAGCACGGCCTGGCTCTCTGCCGTGCCTCAGTGGCGTCCCAAAGCCGATCCGCGTGCGGTCACGGTTTGCCTGGTGGACGCACCTCTCGCGTCCACTCCTTGGGGCAAATGTCAAGACGTGAATATCGGCCAGCCGAGCCTAGGGACCGGGTAGATGCTGGTCGCCGCGCGAGGCCTGAGCTGCCCTATGAAGTGTCCGGCGGCGAGCACTGCTAGACCCAGCAGTAACTTGCCGATGTAAGGCCGGGGATCCGACTCCGCCCAGCCACCGGCAAGGCGTGCTAATGAGCCCACGTTGTCTATAAGAGCGATGGCAAGGGGCTCACAGAGCAAGAGCAGCCCTTACATGTCAGAGAACTCACCAATGCTCACTGATGCAACGGTAGTACCAGGGCACGTCGCGCGACGGCGTGGCCCACGCGCAGGTCCAGGTACCTCCCTACCCCCTTGAACTCACGCACCGAGGAGTCGGGGGCCTCGACGAGCACCCCCGTGGCGAAGGCCGCTCGCGGGAGAATACTAAACGGGCGGAGGGCTCGTCTCCAGGACTCTGAGGTCGTCACGGCTGTCCGCCACGACCTGCCCACCGAACCGGATGACCACGCGCTCGGCACTGCACTCGACCCGAGGCGGGCGCGGGAAATCCCAGACCGACTCCTGACCGGGGCCGCGGACGATCCGAGTGGCCGGGGCGGCTGGGGGACGAGGTCGCATGAGGTGATTGCGCCCTGGTTCAGCCCAGTCCGGGTAACAGTGCAAGCCCGCCGCAGCGGGCGGCGAGCACAAGCATCTCGGAGTCGTCGACCTTATCGACCGCGCCCGGGACGGTATCTGCTGCAGCCGCAGAGCGGACTTCCTCACCCAACTGAAACTCGGCCGGGATTGCGGCACAAGTCGTGCCCCAGAGTCGCGCCGCTGACTGTCGCTGCAGAGCTTCCACGAGGGCTCACCCGACAACGGGTGCGGGGTCGTTCTCTGCGGCGGCGGCTTTGCCGATGTTGATCAGTACTCCGGCCAACACGGCTGCGACGAGGAGGAACCCGGCGCCGACCATGAAGGCCTGGGTGTAGCCATGGGTCAGGGCGGCCTTCACCGGCGGTGGGAGCACCCTGTGGGAGGCGAGGTAGGCGGTGGTCGAGGCGGCGGCCACCGTGTTGAGCAGCGCGATGCCCAGCGACCCGCCCACCTGCTGGCTGGTGTTGATCAGGGCGCTGGCCACCCCGGCGTCGTGTCCGCCGACCGCGTGCAGCGCCGTGCTGGCGACCGGGATGAACACCAGGGCCAGCCCGACACTCATCATGATCATGGACGGCAGCACGTGGGTGGCGTACGAGCTGGTCGGGGTGAGCCGGCTCAGCAGGAGCAGCCCCGCGGCGGCCAGCAGCAGCCCGGGCACCATCAGCGGGCGTGGCCCGACCTTGGGCAGCAGGTTGGCGGCCAGCCCGGCGGTGAGGATGATGCCGGCGGAGAAGGGCAGGAACGCGAAGCCAGCTTGGATCGGGGTGTACCCGTGGACTATCTGCAGGTACAGGCTGAGGAACAGGAACATCCCAAACAGGCCGATCCCGACGATCAGCTGGACCAGGTAGGAGCCGCCCCGGTTGCGGTCCAGGAGCACGCGCATCGGCAGCAGAGGGTGCTGCGTTCGGGTCTCGATCGCGAAGAAGCTGACCAGCAGCACCGTTGCGGCGGCGAACCAGGCGAGCGTCGCGGGGTCGGTCCACCGGCTGGGGTCTCCGGCGGCCTTCGGCGCCGCCTGGGTGAACGCGTACACCAGCGCGACCAGGCCACCGGTGACGGTGACAGCCCCGGGTATGTCGTAGCGGGTGTTCCCGCCGGCCTTGGACTCCTTGAGCTCTTTGAGCGCGCCGGCAACGGCAAGCAACGCGATCGGCACGTTGACCAGCAGGCACCACCGCCACGAGGCGTACTGCGTGAGCACCCCGCCCAGCAGCAGGCCGATCGCCGCACCGCCGCCGGCGATGGCGCCGTAGACGCCGAATGCCTTCGCCCGCTCCTTGGGGTCGTGGAAGGTGACGGTGAGCAGGCTCAGTGCGGCCGGGACCAGGAAGGCACCAAAGCCGCCCTGGAGCGCCCGGGCGGCGAACAACAGGCCCTGGGACGGGGCCAGCCCACCGAGGGCGCTGGCCCCGGCGAAACCCAGCAGTCCGATGATGAACATCCGCTTGCGGCCGACATAGTCAGCGACCCGGCCGCCGAGCAGCAGCAGCCCGCCAAAAGCCAGGGTGTAGGCGGTAACCACCCACTGCTGGTTGGCGTCCGAGATGCCCAGGTCGGCCTTGGCCGAGGGCAGCGCCAGGTTCACGATCGACGAGTCGAGCACGACCATCAGCTGGGCAATGGCGATGACCCCCAGCGCGTACCAACGCCTCGGATCCGGCACGAAGACCCCAAGATCTGATGGCGGCCCACCCGAGTCCACGAGCACGGCCTTCGTTGTGTCAACTTCATCCGAGCCCAGCGACATGCCGATACCCCTTCCTCGTCAGGTCAATGTTTGTTTGTCTAATTGTCTGTCGAACGTCAGTCACGCCCAGTCGATTCGTCAAACACCTTCAAGTAGGACCAATATTCCTGGGCGGTGTCCGATCACGGCCAGTCGTGAAGCTACTCACCGCTCGTAGCCACGTCCGCGTGGGTCGAGGGCATCTCGACGCTGATCCGTAATCCGAATGGCCGACGGCACAATTCGTGACCCTTGCTGCGCCGTCGGCCGTCACCGTGCAGGGGATCGCCATCCCCATCTGAGGACGGGCGAAGCTCGTCGCGAACCTCCAGGTGGTGGCGTGGAAGGTTCCACTATCGGAACGGCGGACAGTCGACAAGTGACTACCGGATCTGGCTTGATGAGCGGACGTTGGGGTCTTACTCCACTCAGGCACGGGCGCGGCGCGCCCACACGCGAGCCCGACCAGTTCAGTTCGGGAAGGGACCTGCACTTGGGTTAGGTCCTCCTGGCACGCCATCGCCGCCCAAGCAGAAGCGATGCAGAGGGGCGACATCGACCCTCCCGACGAGGTCAGCAACATCGACGGGCTCCCGTGACCTACCGCCCTTGACCTGGCCGCGCGGACGACTCGGCGCCGGTCATCGCGCCGGGGGAGGCCATGCGGGAGTGCTCCGGACGTAGTTCGGGGCGGGCGATGCCGTGCTGCATCAGCCGCGACCGGACCACTTATAGGTCATGTCCGGCTCGTTCTCCTCGTTGCGGCTGCCGTCGTTCTCGTCGAGCTGGTCGAAGCCGTGGCGTTCGTAGAACGCGCGCGCGGCCGTGTTGCGGGTGAAAACCCGCAGCGTGAGACCGGCCGGGCTGGCGGCCCGCGCCTCGTCCAACAGCTGCGTGCCGACGCCCTGGCGCTGGACGTCCGGGCACAGGTAGAGGTGTTCGGGCAGGTCGTCCCCGAGCGCCGCGAAGCCGACGACCTCACCGGTTTGGCACGACTCGGCCACCCAGACGCGGCATTGCGCCAGCACGACGTGGGTGATGAACGCCCCGGTCTGCTCGTCGTCGTACAGGCGCGGCAGGTACGGCATCGCCGCGGCCCTGGACGCGAGCAGCACCGACGTGATCGCGTCGGCGTCGGTCTCGTCGGCGGGTCGGATCACCGCTGGCATGTGCACCCCGTTTCGTCAGGCCAGATCATGGAAGAACTTCGCAAATGCCGCCGGCGAGGTCGCCTACGAGGCACTCGAGTGCTTCGTCGTCCGTCTGCGGGTCGACGTGAAGACATGGTCGCAGATCGTGCTCGAGGATGACGAGGGACTGCAGATCATCCTCGGACCGTCCGCGCCAGCCGATGCGTTGCTGAATCCCCCCGATGCGTTGCTGAATCCCCCCGATGACGTCCG
Organism: Micrococcales bacterium; assembly: GCA_003157445.1. Taxonomy (GTDB): domain Bacteria; phylum Actinomycetota; class Actinomycetes; order Actinomycetales; family Dermatophilaceae; genus UBA4719. The sequence continues at coordinate 893 of PMJN01000240.1, read as the reverse complement.
TGAAGCCGCCGGCGAGGCTGGCCAGCTCTACTGGGACCAGGACGAGGGCCGCTGGAAGGAGCCGAGGGCGACCACTCGCGTAACTCGTCCGCACAGCAAGCAGTTATGGACGTACTTTGTCGACCGTCCACCGTCCCGATGGCCGAACGACCAGCGGACGCCGTCGGGGACCTGAGCATCCGCGCCGCCGATCGTCGCAAGATCCGCTTGCGAAGGCCATAAGTCCGGCGGCCAGAGCAGCCAGTGATCACGGGTTGTCGTTCGGCTTACATGCATCGCCAACGATGACGACGTCACTCAAGCAGCCGGCGCTACTCTGGGGCCCTCTGCCAGGCTGTGGCCCCAATGGCGGTTGCATCCCAGTTGCTCGAATTCTCCCTCTGTCGCTGGTGGTTGGCCCGGCGTACTGTCGGCCGGATGGAGTGCGACACCGTCGTCGCACCTGGCAGGAGGAGGAGCGATGACGCCACCCACCACACAGGCCCTCACCGACGAAGCTCGGCGGGATCTACTGAGCATGATGGTGCTTATCAGGACATACGAAGAGGCGATCCGGGCCGCGTACTACGCCGATAAGAAGCCAGCTTTCGACATCGGCGCGGGCCTGGTTCCTGGAGAGATGCACCTCTCGGCCGGCCAGGAGCCTGTCGCCGCTGGGATCTGCGCACATCTGACGTCCGGCGATGCAATCACAGCCACCCACCGGCCGCACCACCTGGCGATCGCGCATGGTGTTGCGCTGCGCCCGATGACGGCAGAGATCTTCGGCCGGGAGACCGGGCTTGGTCACGGCCGTGGTGGGCATATGCACCTTTTCGACCCGAGCACGCACTTTTCCTGCTCCGGAATCATTGCCGAGGGCTTCCCTGCGGCACTCGGTCAGGCGTTCGCTT
>PMJN01000192.1:12117-12334 GCA_003157445.1 Micrococcales bacterium | reverse complement strand
CTTCTCCTGCGCCACCCCGGAGTTGGAGAAGGCGGGCTTCAGTGCGGTCGTCAGATGATCGACGGCCGGCCCCTTGCCCCAGAGATTGAACGCAAATGGCGCGATGACCCACACAACTCCGATAAGCAGAACTACGGTAAGGCTAACCTTTTTCAGCACAGAAATACCTCCAGCACGACAATCTCGAGAAAGCCCTCCAGCACGACAATCTCCGGAA
>PMJN01000192.1:0-11988 GCA_003157445.1 Micrococcales bacterium | reverse complement strand
GGCGCGTACACCATGTACCCATTCCATGCTGCACGAGGTCTGAGGTTGGTCCTGCCAGGCGGTCTCGAAGCCGGCGACGATCATCCCCCGGCTGGAGCTCATCGGGACCGCCTTCTCTGACTGCTACACCGACCCGGAGAAGACCGAGAAGACCTACCAGCTGGTCTTCGAGCAGGCATGGCCGTGGACTACCCGCTGACCNNCCCTGCGCCACCGGGACGGGACGCTGACCGAGGTCCTGTACAACACCTCGGTGTACCGCGACACCGGCGGCAAGGTCCTAGGCGTGTTCGCCGCCGCCCGCGACGTGACCAATCAGAACCAGGCCCACCGGACGATTGCCCAGCAGCAGGCCACCGCGCTGGACCGGCTGGCCGAGCTAGAGCTAGAGCAGTTCCAGCGGCTGGCTGTTGGGCGTGAGCTCAAGATGATCGAGCTGAAGAAAGAGATCGAGCATCTCAAATCAATCCACCCGCCAGACGAAGCCAAGCCAAGCGACCAACACTGAGGACAGGCACGGAAGCCACGACAACCCAGCCCGTGCTTGGGCCGTCCCACAACAGGAACACTGACCGACACCTCAAGACGCCTCGATTTTGACGCCGCCGGCGAAGTCTTTGCGTTCCCGTGCAGGGATCGCCATCGTCTGGCGGTGTGTGATCATCGCGAAGTGTTGCTGTTGGCGGCTCGAACTAGGTCAGCCGGCGACGCGCACAGCGGCCGTGGCACCAACGATCGCTCAGGCCTACGACCTCGAGAGATCGTTGCTCTTCTGACCAGCTCATGGGCCACGTGATAACAGCTGGGTCACACCCCCCTCGGCACAGCGCCCCGTTAGCACAGGCGAAGGGAGGTGGGCGACGTCCAGGACAGCGTCGCTTACGCCATCTCCCGGACGTGCAGGTGCGCGAGAGCCAGCTCGAATTCCCCGACATCGGTCACCGTGGCACCGATGTCGCCGGCGGTGCGGGTGCGCAGCCCTTCGGCTGCCGAGCGGGACGCCACCAACGCGTTATGGCTGGCGTACGTCACCGAGGAGACTGCGCGACCCGTGGCGGGGTCGACCATCAGGCTGGCGCTGCAGAAGCCGTCGATCTCCTCCAGAGCTGGCAGCAGTGCCATCCGGTACGTGTCGATGGCNNGCCTTCGCCCGAGGCGGCGCGGCGATGTACCACCGCGATGTCCCAGACGTCGACCGACGGCTTGGCTCCGAAGATCTCCGCTCCACGCTCGCGCTTCGCCATCATCAGCTGGTCGCTGGCGGCTCGCCCTTCCTTGGTTGACCAAGCGCTGGTGATGATGCAGCGCCCGGACTCGCGGTCACAGATCATCGACAGGCCGGTCCAGCCGTCCATGGCGGTGAGTGCCGGCATCGCCTCGTCCCGGACGTAGGCCACGCCCTCGTCGATCGTTTCGGGTCGTGCCTGATAGGTAACAGATTTTGCGTACACGGGAAGACTCCTCTCCATTGGTGTGGTGCCCCGGCAGTAGGTCGAGGCCATTCCACAAGCCCCCGCAACTCCAGACCTACGGTCGCCGCGAAGCTGAAGCTGGGACCAGAGCAGGACGTCATCAAGGTGCGCGACGCTGTCACGGTCTACAGCCTGTGGGGCTCCAGCCGCCGCTCGCATTCCAACTCGGCATTCACACGCGGCGACTCATTCAGTCTGAGCGCGTGGTCAAACTANNTGGTGCCCGTCGGAGTACCTGCCGAACTGAAGGCAGTCATGGCGGCCGTCTTGGTGTCGCGGGATCGCTCACGCTCGCTTGGCTGCTCATCAGGCGTGTACCCGGGATATCCCGCATTCTCTAGGTGGTCACACCCGGCAAATACGCCACTCGAAGCAACCGCCGTGATTCGACACCCGAATCGCGGCGGAAGTGAGTCCCTGTCGAGCGGTCCACCGGGACGAACCAGCAACCGAAGGCCACTGCAGATCGGTCGGATTCCCGTAGACCGATCCTTGTGACTCCCAAGGCCGTGCTGGGCTCCCGGGTGGCTATGTCAGGCTGGCGCTATGACGCAGAAGACCGAGATCGGGATCGAGACGGCCGAGGCGAGTTCGGTTACGACTGCAGTAGCCGCGGTTGCGCGGCTGGAGTTCGACGCGGAGGGCGTCTACCTCAATACGGCGTCGTCGGGCCTCCCGCCCCGACGTTCACAAGAGGCCCTGCAGAAGGTAATCACGCAGTGGCGGGTGGGCCGGGCGAAGGCGCCAGAGCTCGACATGGCCCTGAACGCGGCTCGTTCGTCATATGCTGGCCTGGTCGGAATGGAGCCCTCCGCTGTGGCGGTTGGTGGCCAGGTCAGTGTCTTTGCCGGTTTGGTCGCCGCCTCTTTGCCCGACGGCAGCGAGGTACTGACGGTGGCCGGGGAGTTCACCAGCGTCGTGTTCCCGTTCTTGGCACAGGCAGGTCGCGGCGTCAAGGTGCGGGAGGTGCCCCTGGAACGCCTGGCTGAGTCGGTGAGCGCGGACACGAGGCTGGTCGCCGTATCGGCTGTGCAATCCGCCGACGGCCGCCTGGCCGATCTGGACGCCCTCGCCCGGGCAGCGGACGCTTCCGGTGCCCGGGTCCTACTGGACACCACGCAAGCCGTCGGATGGCTACCGGTGGACGCCAGCCGCTTCGCCTACACCGTCTGCGCCGGCTACAAGTGGCTGCTCGCGCCCCGCGGCACGTGCTTCTTCACCGTCCAGCCTGAGCTGACCGGTGATCTCATCCCACACAACGCCGGTTGGTACGCCGGGGCCCAACGCTGGGACAGCCTATACGGCAGCCCGCTGCGGCTGGCCTCCGGCGCCTGGCGTTTCGATGTCTCTCCGGCTTGGCACTCCTGGGTCGCGCAGGCCCCAGCTTTGGATCTGCTCAACGAGATCGGCCCCACGGCCCTGCACACCCATGCCCTTGGCTTGGCCAACCGCTTCCGCGCGGGCGTCGATCTGTCCCCTGGCGACTCGGCAATCGTCAGCCTGCCGACCGGACCGGATGTCGGCGCGATCCTGGAACGAGCTGGCATCGTCGCCAGTATCCGTTCCGGTCGGCTCCGCCTGGCCTTCCACATCAACAACACCACCGACGACGCCGACAGGGCCGCTGAAGCCCTCAGCAGCCAGGTCTCACTGTGAGTCTCAGAGCGGACGACGTGCCGGACGCTGTCATCGACTGGACCGGTGAGCTGCTAGACCAACTCGACGGGCACTGGACTCACCAACTGCGACCCAGGCTGAACGGACCGACGGACCAGGAGTACCTGTGGGAGCCCGCGCCGGGCTGTTGGAACGTCCGCGCTCGTGGAGCACACAACAGCCCAGCAGCGATCGGGTCAGGCCCGTTCACCCTCGATCTGCTGCGCCCGCCACCATCACCGGCACCGGTGACGACCATCGCCTGGCGGATGGCCCACTTGATCGTCAGCGTGCTCGGTACCCGCGTTGCAGCCCAGTTCGGTGGACCAACAGTCAGCAACGAAGACTTCCACTACGCCAGCACCGCCACTGAGGCCCTCGCACAGCTCGACGGCGTCTACGCGCACTGGATCGCAGGCGTCCGCAGTCTCGACACGGCCGAGCTCAGCCGACCGTGTGGGCCCAGCGAGGTCCAGTACGGGAACCCCGCCGACCTGCCGCTGGTCTCCCTCCTCCTGCACATTAGCCGAGAAGTCATCCATCACGGCGCGGAGATCGCCCTTCTGCGTGACCTCTACACACCCAGCCAACTCGTGACCCGCTAACCAGGACCCGGCAGGCCAACGACCAGCGGAGCATGCGGCCACCACTCGCCGCTGCCTCTGGTCGTCCCGTGGCCGGATCCGGGTAGGAGACGACCACAGGCGGCGTTGAGCGGTGGCCATGTGCTCCGCTGACCAATCCGTTTGCGGAGGCCATAGGCCAAGCTGCCGACGGCAGTGGACTCGAACGTGGCTCATCCAGCTTGCCGTTCAAGGGCTATCGGAAGGTCGGCGAGGCCAGTGCCCGTTCAGCCGGCCGTGCAACTGAGGGTGTACCGCCAGAACAAGCGACGGCAAACTCGTGCCCCCGGCAGGACGTCGGCAACAACCTTCCTGACCTGGCCCAGCGTCGTGCACGCGGGTGCCGCACGTGCAGAGATCGCGATCCGAGCCGAAGACGCATGACGAGACTTCAGCAACCCAGCTAGAAGATTGGCCGGGATCGCCACGACGTCGATGAGATAGTCCGACACGGTCGCGGACCGATAACAGCCGACGATGAGGATCGTGCCGCCCGGTTTGGTCAACCGGCGCATGGCTGTCAGCGCCACGGACAGGTCCAGGTGATGCACCACCGCTATGGCTGTCACGACGTCATAGCCAGTACCGGCACCAACCTCTGAGCACGATGATGCCGACCGGGACGCGTCAGGACGGCGAGGACGCGGTTCCCCGCAGGGGGATCCGCTTGTGAAGACCATCAGTGCGGCCGCGTCGGGCAGTCACTGATCAACGGTCGTGGTTAGGGAACCGAGAGCAACCCGGCCTCACTGTCATGGTCGGCGTGCGGGCGTTCTCTAGCCATCCTCAAGGCCAACAGCCCTGGCCGCGGGAGTGTTGAGAGCAAACAAGGCTCGAGGTGAGAGTTGGTCAACGGATGTCGTCCCCCATGTCACAAGGAGCTGTGAACTCCGTCCGACTCGGCCGGGATCACCTTCCACTGCGGGTCATCGCGTCCTGTGGCCCGCTACTGGGGCAGTGCTTCCCCGCGCACTGTGTCGTGTCGCGCCTGGGTCTGCACGTCATCGGGCGAAGTTGTCGCTTCAGGGGAGGCAAGGAAGAAATTGACCTTGCCGTCTTCGAGCGTGGCGTCCAAGGTCTGCTCACTGAGCAGCTCGGCCGCCTGGGGCTCGACGAAGATCCGCGCGCCGCCGTCATCGATGAGTGCATCACCGGGCGCCGGTTCGGCCACGAGCATGAGCTCGATCCCCCCGTCGCCAGGGGCGATGCGCAGGCCGGCACTCTCGGGGGCCTGAGGATCTTGGGTCATAGTGCGGACAGCGGTCTGGGCTTGGTCAGTCAAGGTAAGCAAGGCTGCTCCTGTTTGGTTGAGGTCCTTCGGAAGCCGCCAACCCTGTGCCGGATCGCGAGCCATGTCAAACCGCGCAGCACAACGCTCGGTGAGTACGGGTCGGGTGAGTGACACCTCAGCTGACCAGAGCAAGGCAGGGACAGAGCGGGCAAATTGTCCTGCAATGCCACTGAACCCCCGCTGTCCGTACGTCAGGGCAGCGGGGGTCATGGCCTCCCCCCGGATGGCTCCGAGCACAGTCAGTGCTCGGAAACTATGGGCTATTGGTTGCCTTTCTTGGGCAGCAGCACAATCTGCCTTCGCTCCACCACGAGCAACGTGCAACAAAGGCGATGCTGGCACGCCGACGCAAGTGCCCAGCACGGCTCAAATGGCTTGGGCGATGCCGGGACTCTTCACCTGCTCGGGCCTGGAGTTGCCCTTATGGTTGCCGGTCAACTTCATGGACGGCTACCTGACGAATGGTGCGTGTTCTGACCCGGATCTGTGGAGTCCTACGCCGACGGCTGGCTGACTGCGCTGGGGACTTGGCCGGTACGTAGGGAATGTATCCAGACGGGAACTGAACGACCCGGTGGTCGACGTCTGCGCGATAGTTCTGCGGATTGCTCGGTGCTGCGCCATGGCGGACTCGATTCGGTAGTCCTAGGACGTAAGGACACGGCCACCGAGATTCGGGAGTAGCACGAAGACAAGTCGACGCCACCAAAGTCTGGGGCGGACGCAACGGAAAACACGTTACACCCCGCAGCCTCGCCAACCTGCGTTCGGCCCGAAGCCCGCCGAACGCAGACCCGGACGGGGTCCGGGGATGAGCCGCTGCCCGGGGAAGCCCACACAGGGTCAGCGCAACGCAATGGCAACTGGTGACCAGCGGCTGCCCTCGGCCGTCGCACCGATGGTCTTCGCAAGCGATTTAGCGGGACGCTTCATCCGGTTGGGGGTGTTGGCCGCCTCGTCGTGGTCAATACTCAAGTCGCCGTTAACGATTCGGGGGCGCAGCCGGATCGAAAGACATATGGGGCACGCCATCAGCGTCGATCATCTGTACGCACTACTGAGTACCCCACCCTCGTTCCTGCGGAGACGCGCAGTCCGCCATGATCAACGCGCGTCTCCAGTTGGGACTGCCGTCACGAGGGGGCCGGGGCGTTCGGGGTCAATCCCGGCCATAGTCGCCGCCGGTGAGTTCATCGTCACCGCTGCTGGACGGCACGGCGCGCGAAGCACTGTCATTCACGGCCCGTTCCACCCCCCTTCCACGCCTCAGCCCGCAGGCTCTCATGGTGGTCGCGGATGTCTTGCCCAGCTGTGCCTCGATCGGCTACAGCCGTGCGAAAGCACATCCCACAACAGAAACAGCAAGATCGCGATGAGCGGGTTTAGCACTGCCGAAGACTTGATGCGCGCCCCCACCCCCAGGCAGTAATGCTAGGTATGCCAGCCGCTCGCATGCCGTGGCCGACAGGTACGGCATTCCACTAGTGCCAGGTAGATTCGAGAGCATCACGGGTGTAATTCTTGAAGGGCTGCGTCTCCCCAGAACCTGGTGGCGTCGACCTTAACTCGTGCTATCCCCGACCTTCGGTGGCCCGTGTCCTTCGCTTGCGGGACCATCGAATTGAGGCCGCCCCCCGTGCAGCATCCGAACAATCCAAAGCGCCTTTCCACAGACCATGACTACCCTGTCGTCCTGATCACATCGCACCCCGATCGAGGTCCCAGCCCAGGCAATTGCACGCGCCGCCCTCCGTGGCGACGTCAGGACTGGCTTGCCCGTCTGGTGGGCTGGCACTGTTTCACCTGTTGGCGCTACGACCGTCCACCTGACGAAAATGTTGCTGCCCATCCAGAAAGGGCAGGCCTCGCACAATAAGGTCACCCACCTTGGCGTGACCCTGTACGAGCACGGGCTGCTCGGTGAGTGGCTTTCGCAAGTGTCTACCCGACCACTCCAGTGTCGCGGCGACGATCGGTACCCGGACACGAGAATCACACCCAGCGCGGCATTTTGAGGAGGTTCGATACCAGATTTAGAACTGAAGACGGGTCCTGTGGACAAGCTGTGGGTGTTATGTGGGAAACGCCAGATCGGCGGGGACGGCCGCCGGGCTCAGACCTGAAGTCCCACGCCAACGATCGCCTCAGCGACCGTGCGCAGGCTGGCGTGGTTGTTGCGGGCGTGCCCGCGCATGAGCTGGTAGGCGTGATCGACCGTGACCGATTTCCTTTGCGCCGTGATCCCCTTGGCCTGTTCGATGACAACCCGTGACTCCAGTGCCTGCTGCAGCTGCTCGCTCAGCTGCTCCTGGTCGTGCAGCTTGGCGGCGTTGAGCACGTAGCTGGTCGCCACCTCGGCCAGGACCACGGCCACCGCAATGTCCTCGTCCGACCACACCCGTGGCTCGCGTGAATAGATGTTGAGGGCGCCGATGACCTCGCCACCATCCCGCATCGGTATCCCGGCCACGCCGGCTACCCCCAGGCGAGTGGCGGTGGCCGAGTAGTCCGGCCATCGCGCAGACTCCTGACGCACATCGGTGACCCGGACCACCTCGCCGGTCTCGTAGGCATCCCGACACGGGCCTTCCTGATGCTCCTCCTGGCTGCGCTCCAACTCTTTGGAATCTGGGCTCACCGCCGTCACGAACTGCAACTGCCCCTCCTCAGCCATGGTGACCCCGCTGCCGCCCAGGCCCAATACTGCAGTGACGCTCCTGGTGAGCTCAGCCAACGCTGCAGCGTCAAGGTCGTGGTGCTCCGGCAGAACCACGGAGAACCGTGACAACGTCTTCATGAACAACCGCTGGTCATACATCTCTTGACGTCCCTCGGCTTACGCCGCCGGGTCGGCGGCTCGCCGCAGCGCGGGACCGAAACCATCAGAATCGTGCGTCACCGCCCAAGCGCCACATGCTTGCACGAGCCTACGTCCAGAAAACGCCTTCGCGCGTAACTGAGCAAGAAGCAGCCGTTCACCCCACCCGGCAACGATCACGGGGGCCAAGACGTCCTGACATCGGTTAGATCCGGTCCTTCCTTGTCGACTGTCCGCCGTCCCGATGGCGGCACGGCCAGCGGAGCACCCGGCCCCTGCTCACTGCCGCCTTGATCGTCCCGTAGTCCAATTCCTCGCGGGAGACCGGAGGTCCAACCGCGCGTCATCCGAACGCACTTACTAGTAGCCGCATTTCGCACGATAGGCGCGCCGGGACGCCATGTCGTGAGGCTTGACCACTGTCCAATTATGGGACAGGCCCAGGCGTGAGACTTCCTGCACTCTTGACATCTGGCCACCAACCGATCGACCACACCCCTGTGCTGGCTGCTGCTCTGTCCCCGGAGCCCTAAGGAGCTCGACATGACCCTTGACCCACTCCGCGATGAGGCCGCGCAGCTGTTGGAGCGGACGCTGCGTCATCTGGAGCACCAGGTTGGTGCCTGCCAGTCGTCGGCGCTGGTGCTCACGCTTGAGCGTCTTCCAGACCAGGCTGCTGAGTACCTGTCCCGCGCAACTCGCCTTGACGTCCAGCTCGACCAACTCCGCCGGTCGCCGGCGTCTGTGCTCGCACCGGATAGCGCAGGCTGACTGCTTTGCCGTCGGGCACCGAAAACAGCATTGGTGACCGGTCACATGCTCGGCTAGCCGAGCATGTGACCGACGACCACCGCAGCCTTTGGTCGTCCAGTAGCACAGATCCCCTTGCACACGATTCCGCCCGCCGTGCTGGCTCCTGGCTACGGCTTCATGATCTGGAAGATGACGACGTCGACCACGTCGTTGCCTCCGAGGTGGGGGTAGTGCTCTGACAGGGCGGCAAGTAGGAGATCTCGATCCTCGAAGTCCTCGCGGTGGGCATCGTCGTCGGTCAGCGTTGCGACTTTCCGGGTATTGAAAGCACCCTGACTACCGAGGTACTCAGTACATCGAGCTCGGCATCTGGTTGGCCCAAGACGGGTACCTCGATCCAAAGATGCTCGGTGACGCATCAGGCACGGGTACCCATGACGACCAGGCCCTCAAACGCCTGTGGCACTGCATCGCGCGCTTCGGCTCACTTGCGGACGCTTTCCCGCACCAAGCAAGCAGACACCTCATCTCGGGCCAGACCCATCCAACGGGTCGAAATAGCAGGACGGCCTGAACCGCGCCCAGTTCCTCGACCTGTCCCGCTGCACGAACGCTANNAAGCGCGTCACTGTCCAACCGACACCCGTAGTCGGGGTGCGAGTCGGATCTGGCCCCAGAGCGTCCACAGCCTTGGGCACTTGCGAATACGTGGGTTTCACGATCAGACTCCACCATCGTCGGGTCTGCCAGGAGTCGACCGGCGAAACTCAGTCGCAAGGAGGCGCAACGCCATTCGACGGATGAGTGAGCTGAAGGGGCCAACGAGCAGCCAGTAGCGCCTGAATCGGCGGCGGCTCTTATCGTCGGTGAGGGTGACACGTGTTTCCATCGTCAGGATTGACGAGTCGTTCCCGTAGGGATCGATCCTGAGGCTGGCGGCGATCTTGGCGAAACCAGCATCATCGAAACTCGTGAACTGTTCTGGCGTGGTCGGTGCGTCGGTAGAGGCCGCGACCGCCTTCCAGGGGCGGCTCACCTGGCCTAGGACCATCTCTACACCCGGGGTCTCGCCGAGCAGGATCCAACCCAGACCCACCATGTCCTTGAACCGGAACGTACGTCGGGACGCTTGGAGGGTAGCTGTCTTCCTGCGTCCCCTCAGGGTACCCACGACACGCTGTGGCAGTCCCCGGATGCCGAGCAGGGTCCGAACTAGTGGGGTCTGAAAGAGGTCCAGCTCACTAGCCGCCCCGTAGCACTGGGCAGGCGGTGCCCGGAGGACGTCGGCGTGCACGACGGCAAAGTCGTATCTTGGCAAGAACTGATCCATGAGCAGTTGAGAGTCAGCCGCCTTGCCGGCTGCACCGGCAGAACTCTGTTCAGGCGGTTGTGCCCGTGGCGCACTCATCAGGGAACCTTCTCCACATGTCCCGCGTCCATCTGCGTCAACTCCTCCGCGATGCTCCGCACCCAGACCTCCATCGCCTCCTCTATCAGCGTGGCTCCTTTGGACAGGGGCATCACAGGGTCAAAGGTCCCTCCCCGGGACGCTGCCGGCCTGCGTGCGCGTCACAGCATGCGGCGGTGTTGAATCGACCGTCCGCCGTCCCGATAGCGCAACGGCCACCGGAGATCGGAGACTGCCTTGGCCACCGGGATGAGCATAGCCGAACTCGCCCGCCGGGTCGGGATGAACCCACCCGGGGTCGCCGAACGCCTACGCCGCCTACAGAGCTCGGGCGTGATCTGCGACTACGCAGCACGAGTCGATCCCACCCCGGCATCGGCGTTGGCCAGGGAACTGCCATCTACGTCGCGGCGATCCTCGGTGCCGGGATTCTGGCGCTGCCCTCTCTGGCCGCCAAGATTGCCGGCCCGGCCTCGATCCTGTCCTGGGTCGGGCTGGTGCTGCTGAGCATCCCCATCGCCGCAACCTTCGCCGCGCTGGGCGCACGCTACCCCGACGGCGGCGGGGTAGCCACGTTCGTGTCCAAAGCAGCGGTAGTGGTTGCGCCGTACTGATGACTGCAGGCTTCGCGACAAACGCTCTCGGCCTGCGCGTGTCTGGCCGGGCGCAACTCGCCCTGGTGGGTCTGCTCGCGCTACTGCTGGCGATCGCGTGTATCGCCGCCCTTCCCCTGGCCAGAGCAGCCAATCTGCAGCCCTTCGCACCCCGCGGGGTACCGGCGATCGGCCAAGCTGCCAGCCTGCTGTTCTTCTCCTTCGCCGGCTGGGAGGCCGTCACCCACCCGTCCGTCAAGTTCCGCAATCCGGGTCGAGACCTGCGCCGGGCGACCGCCGTGACGCTAGCGGTCATCACCGTTCTCTACGTCGGACTCGCCTCTCTACGTCGGACTCGCCCTGACCTGCGTGCGGGTGCTCAGGCCACAACTGGCGGACACGCCGGTGCCCTTGAGCCTGCTCCTGAGCAAGGGAATCGGAAACGCTGGGCCCGTGGTCACCGCGACCGTTGCCGGCCTGCTCTCCCTCGGAGCCATCACCTCTTACCTGGCCGGGGCCAGCCGGCTCGGCGCGGCACTGGCTCGAGACGGCGCACTGCCCTCTGGCCGGCCAAGGGGAACCGGCCCGGTGAAGTCCCTCGCCGCAGCCTCGGGCTACTCGGGCTGCTTTCCCTGTGCGTCTCGATCTGGGCGATCTCCACCCAGGCCGAGCTCAGGGCGATCATGCTGGCCGCGTCCGCTTGCTTCATCGCAGTAACGGTGGCCGGACTGATTGCCGGCATCAGGCGGCTGCCGCGCGGCCGGCCCGTCTGGTACGCAGCGGTGGGCGCCGCGGTTGCCATGGGCGTGGTGCTGCTCTTCAGCGGAGTATTCCTCGCCGTGCCGGCCCTGCTCTCGGTCGCGGCCCTTCTGCACACCACGAGCCGACGGCTGACCGACCCCTAGATCGAGGCCGAACCCACCAGCAAGATGAACCACCGGAACCACACGCGCCGACGAAGAGCACCTCTCCCAAAGCGGCCGACGCCAAAACTGAGCTGGGGTTGTATCGATTCGGGCCCAAGCCTAGATAGTCGACGTGCGCCGCCTCAGTCGCGCTCCACAGTGGACGCACGTCATCGCCAACTGGAATGGTGAAAGCAACAGTGGCCGCGGACGTTGAGGTGAGCATCAATGACGAGAATGCAATCGGGCGCCGGCAGCGCCAGCCTGTGGCCGTCCGCGCGCTGTTTGGGGAGAACAACCATCGCCGCAAACGCAACGATGACCGGACACACTCGAGCCAACCTCGGTGTCCGTACCCCGATCGGTTAGCGGGGTACCAACATGATCGAACAGCGGATGCCAGGCGCCCGGGTCAGTCGCGCGTCGGCTGTCAGGAGATTGCAGACAAGAAGTTCCGCTAACGCGACGT
>PMJN01000268.1 GCA_003157445.1 Micrococcales bacterium | reverse complement strand
GGTCGCCCACGGCGGCGGTCTGCCCGGGCTCGACGGACAAACGACGCCGGACCAGCTCAAGGGCTGAGGCCTTGGAGACCCCCTCAGGGTTGATGTCCAGCCATGCGGTGAATCCGACGGCGTAGTTCACCGAGTGCAGGCCGATCCGCTCAACCAGAGCCAGGAAGTCCTCGGCTGTGCCTGTCGGGCTACGGAAGGTCACCCGGGTCGCGGGCGAGGCCGAGAGCTCGGCCCAGGGAACAACTCGAACCTCACCGACCAGCTCACCGTCTGGGAACGGCCCGCTCACCTTGAAGCCGACACCAATCTCCTCCACTGCGACAACCGCGTCCGGCCAGGACCCGCGCAACATCTCCAGGGCCGGCCCCGGGTTGAAGGTCACGACCTCCAGGATCCGGTAGCCACCGGGTTCGTCCGGGTTCAGCTCGAGGGTCACTGCACCGTTCGAACAGACCGCGAAACCACGCTCCAGGCCGAGGTGGGACAGGATCGGCATCGTGGACCCGATGGTGCGGCCGGTCGCGATGACCACGTCCACGCCAGCTTCAGCGACCTCATGCACACCTTGGCGAACCGCCGGCGACATTAAGCCGTTGCGCTGGAGCATTGTGCCATCGAGATCGATAGCGAGCAGCCTTCTGACCATCTGGGTACCCCGTTCAGAGCGTCGGTATCAGGACATCGATTCCGAGGAAGGGACGCAGCGCGGCAGGCACGACGACCGAGCCATCCAGCTGCTGGTGGTTCTCCAGAATGGCCACCAACCAGCGAGTGGTGCCCAGCGTGCCGTTGACGGTGGCGACGTGGCGGGTGGCGTTGCCCTCGCAGTGGGGGTCGCGCTCGCGAGTGTTGAGACGTCGAGCCTGGTAGGTCGTGCAGTTCGAGGTCGAGGTGAGCTCGCGGTATCGACCCTGCGTCGGAACCCATGCCTCGCAGTCGAACTTGCGTGCAGCCGGACCCCCGAGGTCGCCAGCCGCCGTGTCGATAATGCGGTAGGGCACCTCGATCTTGGCCAGCATCTGCCTCTGGCAGTCGAGTAGCCGCTCGTGCTCAGCCTCAGCCTCCTCGGGGCGGCAGTAGCTGAACATCTCGACTTTCTGGAACTGGTGCACCCGGATGATGCCACGGGTGTCCTTGCCGTAGGACCCTGCCTCTCGGCGGTAGCAGGCGGACCACCCAGCGTACCGCTTGGGTCCACCGGAGAGGTCAAGGATTTCGTCGGCGTGATAGCCCGCCAGTGCCACCTCGGAGGTCCCAGTCAGATAGAGGTCGTCGGCCTCCAGGTGATAGACCTCATCGGCGTGGGAGTCCAGGAACCCTGCTCCGCCCATGATGTCCGCCTTGACCAGCGTTGGGGTGATCATCGGGGTGAACCCCGTCTCGACCGCCTGGGCTACGGCCATGTTGAGCAAGGCCAGTTCAAGGCGCGCGCCGACACCCTTGAGGAAGTAGAAGCGCGACCCGCCCACTTTGGCGCCGCGTTCCATGTCGAGGGCGTCCAGGCCCTCGGCGATCTCCAGATGGTCTTTGGGCTCAAAGCCCTCCATCGCGAAGTCCCTTGCCGTGCCAACGGTCTCCAGGACTGCGTAGTTGTCCTCGCCTCCGCTGGGGATGCCCTCAATGACAATGTTGGGAACGCGGCGGATCAGCACAGCGAGCTCGCCATCAGCGGCCTCAGCGGCTGCCTGGAGCTCTTTGACCCGCTCAGAGGTGGCTTTGGCTGCTGCCACCAGCGCCGCCTTCTGCTCACCCTTTGCCGCGGCGACCTGCTTGCCAAACGCCTTCTGCTGGGCGCGCAACGACTCGAACTCGGAAATGGAGGAGCGTCGTCGTTCGTCCGCCGTAAGGATCGCGTCAACGATCCCTTCGTCCTCGCCACGGGCACGTTGCGATGCCCGGACGATATCGGGCTGGTCACGCAGAAGTCTGATGTCGATCACGAGGCCGAGCCTATCTGCGCCGCGTAGCGGTCATCGAACCCGTTCCCGACCACGACAATGACCGTGACGCCCTCCCCCACCTGGCAATGGGGCCTGCGGTCATCCGCGCACGCCGTGCAGATGATGGGTCAGGTCATGCAGAAAGTACTGGCCGAGTGTCTGCATGGTGAAGACCCCGCCACCGCTGCGTCGTCCCGTGCGAGCCCAGTTGCCGGAGGCAACATGCTGAGGTTCGCGCTTCACCGCCATTGCGACGCTTACAACACGCCGGACCCTGCGCAGCACACCGCCGGCCAGCGGGCAGGGTTCGATTAGGTGATGGCGCAGGTCACCACGATGACGGGACGTTCTTTTCCGGTAACCTCGCCACGTGACAGACACTGCCGGATGGATCGCCATCGGAGCCATCACTTTGTTGTTGCTGCTTGCCTGGCTGCTCCGCTCGGCCTCGGGGGAAACCATCGCTCAGGCAGTCGGCGTCCGCCGTTTCGGAAGGCGACGTCCGCCGCGCGCCCACTTCCGTCCCGAGGGGGCAGACGAGTCCCAAGCGCCCAGACGAGTTGCGGCGATCATCGTCAACCCGACCAAGTTCGACAACATCGACGCAGTTCGGGCACAGGTCACCAAGGGCTGCCTGGCTGCCGGCTGGGCTCAGCCGCTGTGGGTCGAGACGACCGCGCAGGACCCGGGCACCGGCCAGGCCCGACAGGCCCTCACCGACGGGGCAACCCTGATCTGCCCACTGGGCGGGGACGGGACCATACGCGCTGTGGCCGCAGCGCTGGTCGGGACCGAGACCCCGCTCGGCCTGCTTCCAGGCGGCACCGCCAATCTGCTCGCACGTAACCTTGGCCTGCCCACGGACTCCCTGGACGACGCGCTCAAGGTGGCGCTGACCGGCCAGAACAAGCGGATCGATGTAGGCCGACTCACTTTGGACCGCTCCGACGAGAACAAGCGCCCCGAACAACACATCTTCTTGATCATGGCCGGCATCGGCTTCGACGCGGCGATCATGGCTGATGCGCCCGAACGTCTGAAGAAGACGGTGGGACCCCTGGCGTACACCCTCTCGGGCGCCAAGAACCTGCGTGGCCCACAGTTCAAGGTGCGGATCAAGATCGACGACGAGGCCGAGTTCAGCCGGCGGGCGCGCACCGTCGTGGTCGGAAACTGCGGCAAGATCACCGNNGGCTGGGTTGCCCTGGCTGCCCGCGTGATCTCCCGCAAGCGCAAGGGCCACGAACGGGTGGACCACCACCGTCTGAAGTCGGTGGCCATCCGCTGCGACCACCCCGAAGCAGTCCAGATCGACGGCGACACGGTCGGCCGCTCCCGCGGCCTTTCGGCCACCGTGGACCCCCTCGCGCTCGTCGTCCGGGTGGGCTGAGCCCCAGCCCAGCCCATCAACCAAGGCCTCGGGCGACATTGACGTCCTCCCGGCCCTAGGGTCGGGATTGCTGGGGTCGCGGTACAGGCGGCCTTCGGGGTTGACGCGGCACGGGCTTTGGGCCAGGGGCTGAAACGTCCGTTGACGGTCTGTCCGACCGCAAACCCCTTCTTGGAGGCTTTGATTTCACCGAGCCGCAAGATGTTGGCGGCCGCGTTGGTATCCCCATGGGCCTGACGGCGCATTCGACGCACTGGAAAACCGCTTGGCTCTGACGGTTTCCCGGTGCTGGCAGATACTCACGCTCCAGAACCTAACGGGCAGCACCGACACAACCCATGACCACAGGCACTCAGGCTGCCGACCAACGCGGACCAGTAGCTAACCCAGCCCTAACGGAGCGCGCTTGCGCAAGCCAAAGACCACGCTCAGAGGCAGGGGTTGCGCAGATCTCTCAACCAGGCCCGGGCATCGAGAAACTCCTTGTCGCCGGTGCCAGCCACGATGTGCGCCTCGAGACCGTCGGCTCGCGGATAGGACCCCAGGAAGCGCACCTGGGCACAGACTCGTTGCAGCCCCATCAGCATCTCGCCGACTCTCTCGTCGTTGACATGTCCCTCGCAGTCGATCGAGAAGCAGTAGTCCCCCAGCCGGCCACCGTTGGGGCGGGACTCGATCCGGGTCAGATTGATGCCACGGGCAGCGAACTGCTCGAGGAGCTCGAGCAAGCCGCCTGGGTGGTCATGGCGCTGGAAGAGCACCACAGAGGTCTTGTCGGCCCCAGTCGGGGCGGGTAGCCGACCGGGCCGGGCGACGAGCACGAACCGGGTGACGGCCCCCCTGTTGTCGCCGATGTCCTCCCGCAGGACGGCAAGCCCGTGGTTGGCTGCGGCCACTGGCGCGCAGACTGCGCCCTGGTATGCCGGCCGCTCAGCTGCCAGCCCCGCGGCCGCAGCGGCGGTGGAAGGACCCGGCAAGTACTGCACGTCGGGAAGGTGCGCCCCCATCCAGGCGCGCACCTGGGCCCAGGCGTGCGGATGGGTGGATACCGTGCGGATGTCGGCCAGCCCGATACCGGCGGGAACGGCGAGGACAAAGCAGATCGGCACGACCTGCTCGGCAACCACCACAAGTGGGTCCCCGCTGGCCAGCGCGTCCAGGGTGGCACTGACCCCACCCTCCACGGAGTTCTCGATCGGCACCATCGCGAAGTCAAGCTCGCCCGCGCGCAGAGCCAGGAGCGCGGCGTCGACGGAGACGAACGGGATACTCTCGGCGTCGTGCTCGAGCTGGGCGCTTTGTCGCAGCGCCATCTCGGTGAATGTGCCTGCGGGACCCAGAAATCCATATCGTGTGCTCATTGAACTCCTCGGGTGAAGACCCGGTCGTTGAGTGCCGGGAGGAAACCCTTCCGGCTGTCGGTGGAAGGCTGTACTTTCAATCCTGTTGGGCGATAACCAAGCCCGGCACTGTTTGGCAGTACCATCGTTAACCGCGCCAGCCTATGGCGCGGCCGCGCGCGGCGACTTGGGAGTCTTGGCCCTGTCTGTGAAGCGCGAACCTGCACACGTTGCCTGCGGGTGAGCGGTTGGAATCCTGGTCATTCATGGCCGGGGGATGTCAAAAGATGCCCTCGCCGTTGCGGGTACCGGTTCACCCCTGCTGCTCAGGTGTCGGTGGAACCTCGCGGTAGCCGGCCACGACCAACGTCGAGCCGGTATTCAGGTCCGTGTCCACCTCGCCAGCCTATGACGGGTAACCCGCTGGACGCACAGGTGTTCCAAGGAACAGCCGGCTAGGCCACCGAGATGGGGCCAACTGGGGCTGTGCGCTTAGGCATCTCTTGACAGGTGACTTGATGTCATACCGTCCCTGCCCTGATCTGAGGTTGCCCTCTGGCCTAGAGGGTTGGCCAGAGATGAGGTCTGAGCTTGTCGTCAGGTCAGGGACTGTGCCTTGCCAGGCCTCGTGTCGGCGTTGGCCGGGGGCGCCGGTCTGACCCTTGGCAAACCGGATCAAGACGGCAACGGTGGCAAAGCGGCGCCGATGCCAGCGGTATGAGCTGACGTCCACACTGCGGGCCGCGCACCCGGCAATCCCGCTCCCAAGCGGCCCGTAGCCTTACCCCGATGACCTCCCGCCAGCTGCTCGCCGCCGCCACGGCCGCCGTAGTGCTGAGCGTTGTGATGATGAGCTCCCTGATCTCCACGTTGACGGCCTTTTCGCCCGTGGCGACGGCGACGAGCAAGGTCGGCGGGTCTGTGGTGGTCATCGGCACCGGGGGGTTGTCATGGAGCGACGTGTCACCTCAGAGAACACCGACGCTTTGGTCGTTGTTGCGGGATGGAGCAACCGCCGCGCTTTCGGTCCGCTCGGTTCACTCCAACACCTGTCCGGTGGAGGGATGGCTGACGCTCTCTGCAGGCGAGCGCGCCGGCGATGCATTCGGCGTGGGCAGTGGCGGTAGCGGGACGGCGGACGTCAAGGCCCCGTGCAGGGCGCTGCCAGCGGAGATGAGCGCCGCAATGGTGCCCCACTGGAGTCAGTACCGGGCCGCCGCCGGTAGCAGCGTGTTCGATGCCTCTCTTGGCCTGCTCGGCGACCAGGTCGCCGCTCACGGCGGATGCGTCCAGGCAGTCGGCCCTGGCGCCGCGCTGGGCGCGGCCCGCGCCAGCGGGACGGTGGCTCGTTACCAGCAGTACGACGAGTCGATTACGCCTTCGGCTCTGGCCGCTTGCCCTTTGACGTTGGTCGACGTCGGGCCGGTCCGCGATGCCTCCGATGTGAATCCCCAGGATGAGGTGCGACCAACGACCAGTCGTGCCCAACAGGCCGCCGCCATTGATGCCCGGGTTGCCGCCGTACTCAAGGTCGCCCCGGCGGGGGCCGACGTCATCCTCGCCAGCCTGGCCGACGCCGGCGCCACCGAAGGGTTGCGCATGATTGCCATCACTGGACCGGACTTCGGAGGCGGAACGCTCGAGTCGAGCTCGACCAGGCAGCCGGGGCTCGTGCAGCTCACGGATCTGACCCCGACCATCCTGGAGCATCTGGCTATTCCTGCGCCGCCGAACCTGGGCGGCACCCCACTGCGGTTCGTGCCTGCCCAGGAGATCTCCGACCAGTCGGCCGCCGACCGCCTGACGACGATGCTCGACTACGACCAGGCCTCACACAAGGTCCACAGCATGGTCGAGCCGTTCTTCTACGGGTGGGTCCTGCTCCAGCTGGGGCTGTACCTGACCGTTTCCGTACTGTGGAGGCTCGGGTGGGGAGCTGAGGGGCAACGTCTGCAACTCTTGAAGGACACTGGCCGGGTTGCCGTCGTTGCTGCCACTGTCCCGGTGTCCACGTTCTTGGCCAACCTCCTGCCGTGGTGGCGTTTCTCGGTCCCTATGCTCACGCTGGTCGCCTCCGTTGCGCTCTTTACCGCGGCAATCTCGGCGCTGGCTCTGCTGGGACCGTGGCGAACTCGGCTGTTCGGGCCGTTGGTCGTGGTCTGCACTGCGACCGTGACAGTCCTGGCGGTGGACGTGATGACCGGCTCGCGACTGCAGCTTTCTTCACTGATGGGCCTGCAACCAGACATTGGGGGCCGGTTCTATGGGATGGGCAACGTGACCTTCGCATTGTTTGCCACGGCAACCCTGATGATCTGCACTTTCGCGGGCGACCATCTCCTGAGCATGGAGCAGCCCCGCCACGCCGCAGCCGCGGTGGCCGCCATCGGGATCGGCGCCGTCATCCTCGTCGCATCACCATCGTTGGGCAGCGACCTCGGAGGACCGCCGGCACTGCTGACTGGCGTGGTTGTCCTAATTCTGGCCATTCTGAACATCAGGCTGACTTGGCGCCAGGCATTGGCCACAGGGGCTGGGATCGGCGCGTTACTGGTCCTTCTGGGCCTACTGGACTGGCTTCGTCCACCTGACTCCCGTTCGCACCTGGGCAGATTCGTGCAAACCGTCCTGAGCGGTGGCGGCTGGGGCATCATCGTGCGCAAGATCGCTCAGAGCAACGCGCTGCTGTTCGCTAACCCGCTGTCATTGCTCATCCCGGTCGTACTCGTTCTGTTCGCCTACATCTTGTGGCGCCCGGACCGGTTGGCAGCTGCACCACTTCGTCAGTCCTTTACGCGAGTTCAGCTGTTGCGGTCGTCACTGATCGCCATCACGGTGATGTGGGTGCTCGGCGCGGTGCTCAATGATTCCGGAGCAGCGATCCCTGCCGTGGGCGCCACGCTGGCCTGCCCGCTGGTGATTGCGATCGCCGTCAGGACGCTAGAGGGCCAGTGGGCGGCGATGCCCGTGACCACCCGCGCCTCGCGACACCGGCGATAGCCAGCACTACCAGCCACGCCGCCAGGGGGCCAATGATCTTGCGGAAACCCAATGTCAGCGACTCAACGTCAGTGCTCATAGCCACCACACGGCCGGGGACGTACGCCATCGCCATCACCGTCAACTGCGCCAGCAGGATCGGGTCCAGGGCCGTGGCCAGCATCAGCGGGAGGGTGGCCCAGGTGAGCGTGTCGTACCAAGGCAAGGCGTAGGGAGTAACAAGAGCGTAGGCCGTGGCGAGAACAAACATCGCCGTCATGCCCGCCTGCCTCTGCTGGGCGGCCGAGGTCGGCCGGGTGAACCGGTCCCGGCCGGTGGCCGAACGCGAACCTACCAGAGCCCACAACACCCATGCCAGCACGATGACCGCGACGACAGAGGCCACCGACACCACCGTGCGGGCCACATCCAAGGCCATCACCGCGGACAGCAGGTTGACCACAGGGCGCCACACTGTCGCCAGGGAGACCCCCTGGCTGGCCTTGCGCAGCTGATCGAAGACATGCGGTCCCGCCCAGAGGTGCAGCAAGACGAAGATGGCCAAGGACGAGATGGCCATTGCGCCCACGTTGCGCACCAGGTCCTTGCGGGCCAGGAAACGCCAGGACCACAGGATCGCCAGCGCCACGATTGCGAAGGTGATCTTGGTACTGACCGTCGCTCCGAGCACCAGGCCGGCGATCCACGGCCGGCTCGCCGCCAGGAAGACCGCCGCCAGGGCCAGCGCCGAGGCGATGAGATCGACGTGCGCACCTAGGACCGCAACCCCGAACACGACAGGGTTGGCCGTCCACAACAGGTCAACCCGGCCACGAGCCACCTCGCCGACGGCCGCGCGGCGCAGCAGAAAGCGAACCGTTAGCCAGGCGACAACGATGAACAGCTGCCAGACCCAGACGGTCTGTCGCAGGTTGTCGCCACCCACAAACGAGCTCAGTGTCTGCAACGCGGTCCCAAAGGGGCCATAGATGCTCGGTGTCATCCTCCAGGGGAGCTGCACGGCGCTGGTCACGGGGTCGAGCCCGCCGGCCCAGGTGCTCGGCGCGACGAGGTAGGGGTCGCCCCCTTGCGCCGTGATCCGCCCGTAGGCTGCGTAGTTGATGTGGTCGGCCGAGCCGATCGGCGCGGTCAACAGCGCGAGAACACCCAAGGCCACCGGCCACACCCAGGGGTTTACCCGCCACCGACCCGGTAAGCGGTAGTGGCCGCAGCCCTTGCCGTGCCACAAGCCAATGCCCACAGCCAAGGCCCCCAGCAGGTATGCGGTCCACAGAGTCGCGGTGACTACCGCCGACGACAGCGTGATGGGCAGATTCCCCGGAGCCCAGCCACGAGGGCCGAGGCCGGGTTTGGCCGCTGATGGCCCAGCTGCCGCTACCAGCAGGAGCAGGCCGAACGAGACGACCAGCGCCGCGCCGCGCAGCCCCCCCAGCCACCGGCCGGAGCCAGAGACCCTAATCTCGGCCTCTGGCTCTGACCGGTGCGCCGTCCCGGTGCACAAGGTGCGTGCGGCGGATCCGCCGCACGGCGAGCGCAAGCCAGACGTCCCGATATTGTTTGGCGCGGTGAACCTGACCTCTCCAGTCGGTACCGGAGACCCGGTGCTGCAGATCACAGGGCACCTCGAGCACTCGCAACCCGGCGCCGAGAACGTCTATGGTGAGCCCGACCTCCACGCCCCAACCAGGCGCTAGCGGCGAAGCAGCCTCAAACGCCTGCCGGGACAGACACCGCATACCAGACAGCGGCTGGGTCGGGGTCCAGCCGGCAAACCGCTCAAT
>PMJN01000168.1:6615-9916 GCA_003157445.1 Micrococcales bacterium | reverse complement strand
TGAACGCCCACCGCCGGTGTCGCATACCCAAAGATTGGGTTGGCCAACATCCCCGCTGATCAAGAGGCACCTATCCGAACGGGTCAGGGCGCAGCCAGAGTTGCCGGCTGTGTCGCGGAGCGCATCCCGGCAGGGCACCGTATGGCGAGAGTGCGTCCTTCCGCCGCGTTTCGGCGACGCGGACGACCAGATCTGCAGATTTGGGGGCGTTCCATCGAGGCCGGGCTGAGGCCACTGAGTGGGGATTCACCATGACTAAGCGGTGACTTCCACATCGGGCCAGTGGCCTCGACAAACTCGACGAAGCCGCCCAGCTGACGACTACCGGACGGCCGAGAGGTGGATCGTGTGAGGCCTCTGGGCCCATAGGACGGACTGTTAAGCCTTCAGGGATCGCGCCGAACTCCTCGCGGCAGGACTGGCAGGTCACCGGTAGTTCGGAGGATATTCAAACCGTCAGGACATCAACTCAAAGCGGCGGCGCTCATCGACCGAGGCTGCTAAGGAGCAGTGCCATGCACGGTGATAAGGCTCGTCACAGCCGCCCAGATCCCTGCGCACTAATCGGATGGAGGCTCTCAGCGACGGGGTGATGGGCTTCGCCATGACGCTGCCCGTGGTGAGCATCGCAGTCCATCCGCCGGGCACGCCTATTCAGCAACTGCTTCGGGCCTGGCCTTCGCTCCTGGCGTACGTATTGAGCTTCATGACGATCGGCGCTGCGTGGATCGCCCACTCCGCGTTGACCGATAGGTTCGAACGGACAGACTCAATCTTCCTTCGACTCAACTTGCTGACCCTGCTCGTGGTGGTGTTCCTGCCGTTCCCGACCGGGCTGGTTGCCGATGCCCTGCGCTCCACCGAAGGCGAACGTGAGGCTGTCACGCTCTACGGGCTGACCTTGCTGGCGATCCGCCTCATGGGGTTCGCGTTGGTTGCCTACGCGAGACACGAGAACCTTTACCCGCCAGATGCCGGGGACGAGGAGCTGAAGCGAGCACAGCAATATCCGCTACCCGTAGTCATCGGCTATGTTGTGGCGCTCCTCATCGGGCTCGCCTGGCCGACAGCCGCCGTGGTGGTGTATTTCGGCATAGCGGTGATCCTTGTTGTGCCCTTCCGAGCCGTCGCACATGTGGTGTTCGGGCATGCGTAGCACTCCCCCAGCGAATGCTGCCCCTGATCAGAACTGAAGCCAGATTGCGATCGGCGGTCGGACAGGTACTAACCATGGCCAAGTCCGGTTCGCTGGAATTGCGCCAGCTCAGAGCTGTCGCCCGAACGGTTCGGGTCGCGGGCCCCAAACGCGTCAGGCTTGTGGCTCAGATTCCGGCTCAGGCTGACCCTTGTCGGTATCGCCCACATGGGCGGTGACCTCCGGAACGAGGGCGTAGGACCGTTGGTAGGTCTGGAAGATCGATACTCCGGCCGCCGCGAGGGGGATACCGATCAGTGCCCCGATCGGACCCCAGATGGCTGCACCGACGAAGACTGCGGCGAGCGCGATCGCGGGATTGACATCCATCGTCTTCGCGCTCACCCGGGGGGTGAAGTAGTAGCTCTCGATCTGCTGGTAGACCGTAGCGAACGCGACAATCGCGATGGCCTTCCAAGGGCTGGCAAACACGGTTGCGAGCACGGGCAAGGCGATGCCGATGTAGGTCCCGATCATGGGGACGAACTGGGCTGTCACGCCCACGAGCAGCGCGAACGGGAGCCAGTAGGGCACGCCAATCACCGCGAAGAAGATGCCGTGGAAGAGCGCGGAGAGTCCGGCAAGGGCGATCTTCGAGGCGACGTAGCCCCCGGTTTTCGCCGTCGTGATGTCTGTGATGGTGACGAACACCTTCTGATGCCGCGGCGACATCCCGGTGGCCAGGCTCCGGAAGAAGTTCGGCCCGTCCCCGGCGAAGTAGAAGCCGAACACCACGACCGTCAGGAGATCAAAAACCACCGAGGCCAGCGAACCGAAGACGCTGAGGACCCCTCCGGACAGGGTTCCGGCCCAGGTCTGGATGTTGGACTGACTCAGGTTCAACTTTGACGTGAGGCTCGTGGTGTCGAGTTTGGTGCCGAATCTGCCGTTGACCCAGTGGATCAGCGACGTTGCGGTGTCAGGCACGCTCTTCACGAACTGGGTGATCTGGTCGAAGAACAGCTTGCCAAAGACGATCGCGAGCAGCAGACCGACCAGGAGGGTGCCGCCGCCCACGATCGCTGCCGACATTCCCCGTGAGCGCCCCCGGGCGATGAGCCAGCGGATGCCGGGTTCCAGGGCGACCGCGAACAACCAGGCGAGCAGGATTAGGAAGAGGAAATGGCGGGTGACCGAGAACAGCCACAAACCCAGCAAGAACGCGGCCCCAAGGGTCATCAGGATGACTCCGGAGCGACGAACGGATCCCGGATCGAACTTGATCCCCGTGTCGCTCTGCTCTGACGGACTCAGTTGGGAAGGAGTTGAGGTGACAAGTTGCCGATCTGGCTCGCTAGCTTCATTCGGGTGCGTGGTCACGTCAGGTCCTTCCGTGGTCTGCGATGAGCGGGTAGTCATCCATGGGGACCCTTGCGATTCGTTTGGTGCCGCAGACGCAGCGGCGGTTGACAACTCCAGATCACCGTCTCAACTCGATCAGCGATTCGTCCTCATCCGCATGGGATGACGACTCGCCCGTCGAAGATCCTGTGGTCTTCGGGCCATCTCCGGGTTTGGTCATTCCCAACATCCGCATCTGCTTGATCCGCGCGAGTGGACGACATACGTCATTCCAGCCGCGAGTCGAACGAGGCCCTCAGGCACTGTTTGCCGGATCTACCGATGACCGCCAGCTCTGTGGGACCGGCAAAGTATGGGGAATCATGGCGTCATGGACTTCCCCCAGATTTGGCCGCACCTCAGCGCCTCCAGCCAGTCATGGCTGATGGAGCACAACGGGGAGCCTCTCCCCGACCATCTCATCGCCGAAATCCTCAGCGTCACGGGAAGCGAACAGAACGCTCAGTGGTGGACTGGCCCCTCCGTGGAGGGGGAGACACAGCTCACCGACGAGGTGGTGGACTGGATCGAGGCCGTCGCCAACGACGACCAGAGCTGATCCACGTTCCAACCATCCAGCGGCCGCCGCGCGGCGACCGCGGCAAACGCGCTCATGCCGTGCTCGTTCAAACGGGCGCCGGCCAGCACGTCCTTCCGCCGCCAGTCGTGCGCTCGGTACGCGCCGCCGGACCCATCGTCGCGGGGCTGAACACAGCGCCCGCTGGGCTCACCATGCCGCGCACCGTCCCGGTGCTCCGGGTCCTG